>NZ_JARXNQ010000026.1 GCF_029872055.1 Sulfurimonas sp. C5 | reverse complement strand
GGCTTAAAATTGTTGGTAAAGAAAGAGGAGTTTTTAAACCAAAGAATAAAAAAGAAAGCACCAATGATGAAATAAAGTGTTTTGTCTTTACCATTAATATGTTCAAAGACACGACCAAAGGATACACTGTATTCATTCAGAAAAGAGAGTTTCTGTGCATATTTGTCAGGAAGCATCAGTTCACCAAAGAACATAGCTTTAAGGACTTTGATAGCATCATCCCATTCTTTAGCGCGGAAGAAGACCCAAGCGATGTTAATAAAGTTGAAAGTAATAAACCAAGCTAGTATAGAGTTCATAGTAAAACCAAGTGTTTTCCATAT
>NZ_JARXNQ010000025.1 GCF_029872055.1 Sulfurimonas sp. C5 | reverse complement strand
GGATCACCTCCTTTCTAGAGTAATGAGTAATCATTCGTTTGATTAGCTCAATAAAGAATCTCACGATTCAACAAAGTATTATTTCTTGTCTCTTCTTGCTTAGTTTTCAGTGATCTAAGTTCATTGAATTGGTAAATGGGGGGTTAGCTCAGCTGGGAGAGCGACTGCCTTGCACGCAGTAGGTCAGCGGTTCGATCCCGCTACTCTCCACCATTTTAAAATCAAATATAAGCTTTCAAGAGAGAGTTTATATTTGGTTTTTAAACCAAAAGTTCATTAAATTACAATTGTTAAAGTCAACAACTATAAAACTACAATAAGGGCTACTTTATTTAGTGTAGGGATACATTAAATAAGGTAGTGAAGCAATTTAGAATAAAAGATAT
>NZ_JARXNQ010000024.1 GCF_029872055.1 Sulfurimonas sp. C5 | reverse complement strand
GGATCACCTCCTTTCTAGAGTAATGAGTAATCATTCGTTTGATTAGCTCAATAAAGAATCTCACGATTCAACAAAGTATTATTTCTTGTCTCTTCTTGCTTAGTTTTCAGTGATCTAAGTTCATTAGAATTACTATTATAAGAGGGCCTATAGCTCAGCTGGTTAGAGTGCACCCCTGATAAGGGTGAGGTCCCAGGTTCAAGTCCTGGTAGGCCCACCATTATTTATAGAGATTAAATTTAAGTTCTTAAATTCAAGAATTTAAATTTGGTTTCTATAAACCAAAAGTTCATTAAATTACAATTGTTAAAGTCAACAACTATAAAACTACAATAAGGGCTACTTTATTTAGTGTAGGGATACATTAAATAAGGTAGTGAAGCAATTTAGAATAAAAGATAT
>NZ_JARXNQ010000023.1 GCF_029872055.1 Sulfurimonas sp. C5 | reverse complement strand
GCGGGTCATTTCCTCGATGGCCTTGTTCAGGATGGTCAGGATGTCGGCCAGGCGGGCCTCGGTGGCCTGGATGGCCCGGGCCTGGTTGACCAGCCAGAGCATGTAGTTGGCCAGGCTCGCCGCCACGCGGGCGGGCAGGGCCGAGTCCGTGGCGCCCGAGGCGATGCGCTCAACGCACCCGTTCAGGGCCACGAGCAGCTTTTCGCGGTCAAAGGTCGCCGTGTCCTCGAGCATCTCGCCGATGAGCACGCGCGCCTTGCGGAACGGCTCGGCGTGGCCGTCGATGGCCTTGGCCGCGGACACGCCCCACCAGTGACCGGCCACGGTCTCGAGCACGAAGTCCAGGCCGCCGCCCGCGCGGGGCACCTTGACAGTGGCCTCGGCCACCCGGTCGAAGCGGTCCTCGTCCTCGGCGCAGAACACGATGGGCGAGCCGTTGTGCGCCTTGAAGATCG
>NZ_JARXNQ010000022.1 GCF_029872055.1 Sulfurimonas sp. C5 | reverse complement strand
GGACGAGGCGAGAGAAGCTACGATATCTATTCAAGATTATTAAAAGACAGAATCGTAATGCTAAGCGGAGAAGTGAACGACGCAGTAGCTTCAACAATCGTAGCACAACTTCTTTTTTTAGAAGCAGAAGATCCTGAAAAAGATATCTACTTCTATATCAATTCACCAGGTGGAGTAGTAACAGCAGGTATGGCAATATATGATACAATGAACTACATTCGTCCAAATGTAGTAACTATTTGTATAGGTCAAGCTGCATCAATGGGAGCATTCCTATTGTCTTCTGGCGAGAAAGGGAAACGTTATGCGCTTCCTCATGCTAGAATTATGATCCATCAACCTTTAGGAGGAGCGCAAGGTCAAGCTACAGATATTGCAATCCAAGCTAAAGAGATATTACGTATGAAACAAGAACTCAACGAGATTTTGGCTGCAAATACAGGTCAAAAACTTGCAACGATCGAAAAAGATACTGATCGTGATAACTTCATGAGTGCCGAAGAATCAAAAAAATACGGTATGATTGATGAAGT
>NZ_JARXNQ010000021.1 GCF_029872055.1 Sulfurimonas sp. C5 | reverse complement strand
GGGAAAGAAGAGTAAAATTATTTAATTTTACCATTCCCTTTCAATGTGTTACCTTTTCTATCAACAGCAACGATTTGAACTTCATCACCTTTAGCACCGATTCCTTTTAAAGAGAATGCGAAGATAGGGTTTTTAGATAAGAATTGAGAAGTTGATAATTCCCAAACAGTCTCACCGTTGATTGTAGCAGAGATGTGCTCAATGAAGTTAGCGTTTTCTCTATCTCCAGTTTTTTTCTCAGCCATGTTATAAGTTGTCATTTCGTGTTTAGCCATAGCTTTTACTTCAACAACGCCACCTTTTAATTTTGCTTTTACTTTAATTGCAGACATTTTTTATCCTTATAGTTTTTTCTTTATTAAATCAATATATGAAAAGGGATTAACCTTCACATCCACCAAGTGCAACATCTAGAGTTTGTTTAGCAGCATAAAGTTTACCGTCAGTACCTTCAGCTACGATAGTAATAGTACCAGATTTAGCCATTTTGATTTTGATTGAATAATCCATAGCATCGTATTTTGTTACTGTGAAAACACATACAGCAGCTTCTGGGTTAGCATCTTGGAATACTGCTACAGTTTTAGCAGGAACAGATACTGAAAAATCTACTGGAATAGCACCACCGTTAGATGCAACAGCTTTTTTCGGGCTGTCAGATGCAACGTTAGCAGCAGTTAATTTAATACCGCTCATAGTAAGGTCAGTTTTACCATACATAGCTTTGATAGCTTCATCTACAGTGTGAGCACTCCATACAGCTGGTTTAGATTTTCTGAAATCCTCAGCTCTTACGCTTGCAGGTACAACAGCTAAAGCTAATGCACCTAAAGTCATACTTAAAAATTGTCTTCTTTCCATAATCTTTTCCTTT
>NZ_JARXNQ010000020.1 GCF_029872055.1 Sulfurimonas sp. C5 | reverse complement strand
TTAAGGACTTTGATAGCATCATCCCATTCTTTAGCGCGGAAGAAGACCCAAGCGATGTTAATAAAGTTGAAAGTAATAAACCAAGCTAGTATAGAGTTCATAGTAAAACCAAGTGTTTTCCATATACGATGAATAACTAAAGCAGCACCGTGTAAGAATCCCCAGAAGACAAATGTCCAACCGGCACCATGCCATAAACCACCAATTATGAATGTAATCATTAAGTTGGAATATATTCTAGGCTCACTAACTCTATTACCACCTAAAGGGATATAAATATAATCTCTTAAGAATCTAGAAAGAGTCATATGCCATCTTCTCCAGAAGTCTTGGATATCTTTTGCTTTATATGGAGAATCAAAGTTCTGTGGCAGTTTTATGTTAAAGAGCAGGGCAGCACCAATAGCCATATCTGTATAACCACTAAAATCAAAGTACAGCTGAAATGTATAAGAGAGTGAAGTAGCCCATGCTTCAACCATGTTCAGAGTTACTGCATGGTCAAATCCATTTGTAGCCCAAACAGCAAATGTATCGGCAATAACAACTTTTTTAAATAGACCCATACTAAAGATAAACAGTCCTACAGCGATGTTTCTATAGTTTTTAACTAAGTTCCATTTAGAAGCAAACTGTGGCATCATCTCTTTATGATGCACAATAGGACCGGCAATTAGTTGCGGGAAGAAAGTAACAAAGAGTGCATAGTTTAAGAAATCGTATTCTGTAGTCTCTTTTCTATAACTATCTACTAAATAAGATATTTGTTGGAATGTAAAGAAACTAATTCCTAAAGGAAGAGCTAAATGGTATAAGCCTACATTTTCACCACTCACATAATTATAGTTCTCAATGAAGAAGTCAGCATACTTGAAATACGCTAGTAGCGCAATATTAGATACTATACCAAATGTAAGTACCCATTTCCTATTGACTCTTTTATTCTCTCCGTCTTTACCAAGTATTTCACCAATCATATAGTTAAATAACATTGATACTAAGATGATAGGAAGGTAGATAGGATTCCACCAGCTATAAAAGAACAGTGACGCAAATACTAAGAAACCTTTCGCACCTGTTACTAACCTTCTATTGAGTAAAAAGAAATAGATGAAAAATGTTATCGGTAGAAAGAAAAATATGTACTCGTAGCTGTTAAATAGCATCTATT
>NZ_JARXNQ010000019.1 GCF_029872055.1 Sulfurimonas sp. C5 | reverse complement strand
ATATTATATTAGGTTTATTTATTATTTTAAAATTTAAAAATTCGAGCTTTTATACAGAAAACTTGACACTCAATAAAAAATATTTGACTTTAAACATTGTCTTTTTCTTTGTTGCTGTTTCAATGATGTCGACAGTATCTGAATTTTTATATTTTAATTTTTAAAGGTAATTTATGACGCATAAAAAATGGTTTCGTATATCGATGATAACTCTTCTAACATTATTAACAATAAATTCCATTTTTTTATATATTACAGATATATATAGCGTAGCACATCCAAATAGAAAAACTTTTCCAACAGCATTTACACAACGCTTCTTTGTCGCAACTTATATACTTAATCACTTTCATGAATATGATACTTTACTCTTTGGTTCCTCTAGAGTTCAATTTATTAATCCTCAGCATATTCCGAATTCCAATACATATAATTTAACTATAGCTGAGGGTATACCAGAAGAATATTATTTAATGTTACAGTTATTGCTAAATAAAGGCATAAAATTAAAATCTGTTTTAGTTGGACTAGATAATTTTTCCCATAATATATCTTTTACTAGCCATCAAAATGCATTAGAAACAAAATCACATTATTTACTAACTGGTGAACCATTATACAAGTTTTATAGCGATTTTTTTTTTAGAGTACCGACAAAGAGAGACTTTCAAGATATTCAAAACCGTTCTAAACATTTAAATATTTACAAACTCCATTATGATATTATTTATAATCAAAGGGATACTTTTAAAAAACACACTTACAATCAGCCTGAGCCAAATGATCCCATATATACTGTTCCAACGGCATGGCATGGAAATAATCTTAAAAATTCACTACAAGCTATTCAAGACATAAAGACTCTGTGTGATCAACATGGTATAAAAACTATTTTTTGGATTAATCCTATTCAGCACACCTCTTATAATGCTATGGACCATGAACTATTCAAAAAGTTCAAAACAAAATTATCATATATAACAGACTATTATGACTTTAGTGAACCTAATGAGATAAGTAATGACAATAAAAATTGGCTTGAAACATCCCATTTTATTCCGAAAATCGGCGATCTAATCATAAAGACGATATATACAGACAAGGTTTATGTAAAAGACTTTGGTATACATGTAAAAAAACAGGAGTATAAATAGATGCTATTTAACAGCTACGAGTACATATTTTTCTT
>NZ_JARXNQ010000018.1 GCF_029872055.1 Sulfurimonas sp. C5 | reverse complement strand
TAGATACAGGTGATACAGCGTGGATGATGGTATCAGCTGCATTAGTATTACTTATGACACCAGCAGGTCTTGCACTTTTTTATGCAGGGATGACAAGAAGCAAGAATGTGCTTAATACTTATGCAATGGTATTAGGAGCATTTGCAGTTGCATTTATTGCATGGATAGCAGCAGGTTATTCAATGGCGTTTGGTGACGGTGGTTCAATGCAAAAAATCATTGGTGGATTTGGTAACGCATTCTTAAGCGGTATTAACTGGAATGATTTAAGCGGTACATACCCGACTTACGTATTCGTAGTATTCCAAGGTACATTCGCAGCTATCACAGTAGCGATCGCATCAGGTTCTGTAATTGAACGTATCAAGTTTTCAACTTGGTTAGTATTTGTTGCAATCTGGACAATCGTAGTATATGCTCCAATTACTCACATGGTATGGGGTGGTGACGGTGCACTATTATTCGATGCAGGTGCTCTAGACTTCGCAGGTGGTACAGTTGTACATATGAATGGTGGTTTAGCTGGTTTAGTATTAGCTTACTTAGTAGGTAAAAGAAACGGTTATCCAAAAATCGCTATGAAACCAATGTCAGTAATGTTAACAGCTCTTGGTGCTGCATTATTATGGTTTGGTTGGTATGGATTCAACGGTGGTTCTGCATTCGGTGCAAACGCTATCGCTGGTTTAGCTTATTTAACAACTACATTAGCAACTGCTTTTGCTGCTGTTGTATGGGTTCTTTTAGAGTGGGCTGTATTTAAAAAGCCAACTTTATTAGGTGCTGCTTCAGGTGTTGTAGCAGGTTTAGTTGCAATTACTCCGGCTGCTGGATTCGTTGATGTATCAGGTGCATTAATCGTTGGTGGTGTTGGTTCAGTAGTTGGTTTCTTCGGTGTTGCTGTAATGAAGAAAAAACTTGGTTACGATGATTCTTTAGATGCATTTGGTATCCACTTCCTAGCTGGTCTATGGGGTGCATTAGCAACTGGTCTTTTAGCTCTAAACGACCAAGACTTATTATGGGATGGTCCACTTAAAGCTGCAGGTGACAGAATGGGTCAATTTATGGTTCAAGTTGAATCTGTAGTAGTAGTTGGTATCTTCACTTTAGTTGGTACTGTTATCGTTTACTATATCGCAGCTGCTTTAACTGGTGGTGGTAGAGTTGATGAAGAAACTGAACAACTTGGTCTTGATGAAGCTGTTCATGGTGAAAAAGT
>NZ_JARXNQ010000017.1 GCF_029872055.1 Sulfurimonas sp. C5 | reverse complement strand
ATATGGAAAACACTTGGTTTTACTATGAACTCTATACTAGCTTGGTTTATTACTTTCAACTTTATTAACATCGCTTGGGTCTTCTTCCGCGCTAAAGAATGGGATGATGCTATCAAAGTCCTTAAGGCTATGTTTGGATTTTCCGACTTTATGAATCAATACTCTTTACACTTATATCAAGAGCGTTTACATATTGGGGCAAAAACCCTTCTAGATACAATTAAGGGAGATAGTTTTACATTAAAACTATTTGTAGTATCGTTTATCATTATATTTTTTCTGAAAAACAATTCATATTATCTTAAAAACTTTTCATTAAATCTTCGCACTATGTTTTTTGTTTCTATTGTTATGGCGGTTAATATACTCTATTTAAATAACATGACCGAGTTTTTATACTTTAATTTTTAGGTACTTATTATGAAAATATCTCGTTGGCTTATTGGAACACTTTTACTCACTTTTATATTCATAATAATAACATTCATACTTATGCTTTGGAGTGACACTTATTCTAATACACATTATAATCGTACAAACTTCTATACAGAACCTAACAAAAATGTGTTAAAGGTTCATTATATTTTACAGAATCAAAAAAAATATGATTCTTTCATATTCGGTTCCAGTAGAGTTGGTAATATTAATCCTCTAAAAATTAAAAATGGAAAATATTATAATATGACCTATAGTGAAGGTCTTCCTCAAGAACATTATTTAAATTTAAAGCTCTTCGTTAATAAGGGTGTACAAATCAATAACTTACTCATTGGTCTTGATGAATTTTCATACCAAGTTTCTTTTCTAAAACATCAACACCAAGGTTTAACAAAAGCATATTATAAAGCAACACATACTAGCTTATTTACATATTATAGACAACTCTACTTAAGATTCCCTCTTAGTGAAGATAGACACCATATAAAGAAAAAAATATTAAATTCTCCAAATCATTTTATTCTAAGTATTGCACAACAAGAAGAGAACTATAAATACGCCGAGAAAGAATTTGATTCTCTTCAATATAGTTCTCAAATACATCTAAATGATCCTCGTTTTGCTAAACCAACATACTATAATGGAAATTTTTTAACAGAAGCTATTATCTCAGTGAAAAATATCAAAGAGCTATGTGATAACAATAATATAAATTGTAAGTTTTTTATAAATCCTATTCATCATAAAACATACGAATATACAAATAAAAAGTTGCTATTAAGATTTAAAGAAGAACTTGCTAAAATTACGGACTTTTATGACTTTAGTGAACCTAATACAATTAGCAATGATAATAGATACTGGGATGACACATCACATTACAATTTAGAGATCGGCGATCTAATCATAAAGACGATATATACAGACAAGGTTTATGTAAAAGACTTTGGTATACATGTAAAAAAACAGGAGTATAAATAGATGCTATTTAACAGCTACGAGTACATATTTTTCTT
>NZ_JARXNQ010000016.1 GCF_029872055.1 Sulfurimonas sp. C5 | reverse complement strand
AGTTTGAGATCATTGAAAACTAAGCAAGCGAGAGCTTGAGATAATAACTAATAATACAACAACCGTCTATTAACTTTTAACAGTTAGTAGATAACTTTAAGATAAAGCCAATGATTTTTAAATCTTGGGCTAAAGATTAAACAATTCAATTATGGAGAGTTTGATCCTGGCTCAGAATGAACGCTGGCGGCGTGCTTAACACATGCAAGTCGAACGGTAACAGGAGGAGCTTGCTCCTTGCTGACGAGTGGCGCACGGGTGAGTAATATATAGGTAATGTGCCCCTTAGTCTGGGATAGCCACTGGAAACGGTGATTAATACTAGATACTCCTTCTCTTCATAAGTAGAGTCGGGAAAGTTTTTTCGCTAAGGGATCGGCCTATATCCTATCAGTTAGTTGGTGAGGTAATGGCTCACCAAGGCAATGACGGGTAGCGGGTTTGAGAGGATGATCCGCCACACTGGTACTGAGACACGGACCAGACTCCTACGGGAGGCAGCAGTGAGGAATATTGCACAATGGGGGAAACCCTGATGCAGCAACGCCGCGTGGAGGATGACGCATTTCGGTGTGTAAACTCCTTTTATATGTCAAGAAAATGACGGTAGCATATGAATAAGCACCGGCTAACTCCGTGCCAGCAGCCGCGGTAATACGGAGGGTGCAAGCGTTATTCGGAATCACTGGGCGTAAAGGACGCGTAGGCGGGTTTTCAAGTCAGGTGTGAAATCCTACAGCTTAACTGTAGAACTGCACTTGAAACTGTAAACCTAGAGTATGGAAGGGGCAGATGGAATTAGTGGTGTAGGGGTAAAATCCGTAGATATCACTAGGAATACCGAAAGCGAAGGCGATCTGCTGGGACATTACTGACGCTAAGGCGTGAAAGCGTGGGGAGCAAACAGGATTAGATACCCTGGTAGTCCACGCCCTAAACGATGAACACTAGTCGTCGGAGTACTAGTTACTTCGGTGATGCACTTAACAGATTAAGTGTTCCGCCTGGGGAGTACGGTCGCAAGATTAAAACTCAAAGGAATAGACGGGGACCCGCACAAGTGGTGGAGCATGTGGTTTAATTCGAAGATACACGAAGAACCTTACCTGGCCTTGACATTGATAGAACACACCAGAGATGGAGTGGTGCCCTTCGGGGAACTTGAAAACAGGTGCTGCACGGCTGTCGTCAGCTCGTGTCGTGAGATGTTGGGTTAAGTCCCGCAACGAGCGCAACCCTCGTCCTTAGTTGCCAGCAGTTCGGCTGGGCACTCTAAGGAGACTGCCTTCGCAAGGAGGAGGAAGGTGAGGACGACGTCAAGTCATCATGGCCCTTACGGCCAGGGCTACACACGTGCTACAATGGGGCGTACAGAGAGTTGCGATACCGCGAGGTGGAGCCAATCTCATAAAGCGTCTCTCAGTTCGGATTGTTCTCTGCAACTCGAGAACATGAAGCTGGAATCACTAGTAATCGTAGATCAGCTATGCTACGGTGAATACGTTCCCGGGTCTTGTACTCACCGCCCGTCACACCATGGGAGTTGATTTCACCCGAAATCGGGAAGCTAACCTTCGGGAGGCTACCGCTTACGGTGGAATTAGCGACTGGGGTGAAGTCGTAACAAGGTAACCGTAGGAGAACCTGCGGTTGGATCACCTCCTTTCTAGAGTAATGAGTAATCATTCGTTTGATTAGCTCAATAAAGAATCTCACGATTCAACAAAGTATTATTTCTTGTCTCTTCTTGCTTAGTTTTCAGTGATCTAAGTTCATT
>NZ_JARXNQ010000015.1 GCF_029872055.1 Sulfurimonas sp. C5 | reverse complement strand
GGGTTACCTATTTATTGTCTATACACTAAATAAGGTAGTGAAGCTAAAAAAAAGACAAACGTACTATTAGTACTGGTCAGCTAAACGAATTACTTCGCGTACACATCCAGCCTATCAAGCTTGTAGTCTTCAAGCGTACTTCAGGGATTGTTCATCTTGGAGTTGGCTTCCCGCTTAGATGCTTTCAGCGGTTATCACATCCGAACGTAGCTACCCAGCTATGCCCTTGGCAGGACAACTGGTGCACCAGTGGTTCGTCCAACCCGGTCCTCTCGTACTAGGGTCAGCTCTCCTCAACAATCCTACGCCCACGGAAGATAGGGACCGAACTGTCTCACGACGTTCTGAACCCAGCTCGCGTACCGCTTTAAATGGCGAACAGCCATACCCTTGGGACCTGCTCCAGCCCCAGGATGCGATGAGCCGACATCGAGGTGCCAAACCTCCCCGTCGATGTGAGCTCTTGGGGGAGATCAGCCTGTTATCCCCGGCGTACCTTTTATCCTTTGAGCGATGGCCCTTCCACACAGAACCACCGGATCACTATGACCGTCTTTCGACTCTGCTTGACTTGTATGTCTCACAGTCAGTCCGGTTTATGCCATTATACTCTACGAAGGATTTCCAACCCTTCTGAACCGAACTTTGTAAGCCTCCGTTACTTTTTAGGAGGCGACCGCCCCAGTCAAACTACCCACCAGACATTGTCCTCGCACGGGATAACCGTACGGAGTTAGCTATCAGAATATTCAAGGGTGGTATCTCAAGGATGCCTCATTAGCAACTGGCGTCACTAAATCAACGGCTCCCACCTATCCTGCACATGAATATCCCAATAGCAGTGTCAAGCTATAGTAAAGGTGCACGGGGTCTTTCCGTCTTTCCGCGGGTAGGAGGAATTTTCACCTCCACTACAATTTCACTGGATCCCTTGTTGAGACAGCTCCCATCTCGTTACGCCATTCATGCAGGTCGGTATTTAACCGACAAGGAATTTCGCTACCTTAGGACCGTTATAGTTACGGCCGCCGTTTACTCGGGCTTCAATTCAACGCTTCGCAAAGCTAACGCATCCTTTTAACCTTCGAGCACCGGGCAGGCGTCACACCCTATACATCCTCTTACGAGTTGGCAGAGTGCTGTGTTTTTGGTAAACAGTCGGGAGGGACTCTTTGCTGCGACCCATCAATGCTTTCGGAAGTAAATTCCTAAACAAATAGGGCACACCTTATACCGAAGATACGGTGCTAGTTTGCAGAGTTCCTTAACAAGGGTTCATCCACGCGCCTTAGAATACTCATCTCACCCACCTGTGTCGGTTTACGGTACGGGCAACATTACATCTCGCTTAGAGGCTTTTCTCGGCACGACAGTATCGACGATTCAAAGCGCTTGCCGAAGCAATTGCTCTGCCTGTCAGGTCTCGGTCGAATGTACAGCGGATTTGCCTACTGTACAACCTACACCCTTCGAGCCACTATTCCATCAGTGACCTCGTCTAACTCTATGCGTCCCCCCATCGCTCAAACGATGTAATGTCGGTATCGGAATATTAACCGATTTGCCATCGTCTACCCCTTTCGGACTCGACTTAGGTCCCGACTAACCCTACGATGACGAGCATCGCGTAGGAAACCTTGGGTTTTCGGCGAAGAAGATTCTCACTTCTTTTCTCGCTACTCATGCCTGCATGCTCACTTCCATCCGCTCCAGTACTCCTTACCGGTATACCTTCAACGCTGAATGGAACGCTCTCCTACCACTTACAGTAAACTGTAAATCTAAAGCTTCGGTGTACATCTTAGCCCCGTTATATTTTCGGCGCAGAATCGCTAGACCAGTGAGCTGTTACGCTTTCTTTAAAGGATGGCTGCTTCTAAGCCAACCTCCTGGTTGTCACAGCAACTCCACATCCTTTTCCACTTAGATGTAACTTTGGGACCTTAGCTGTTAGTCTGGGTTGTTCCCCTCTCGACGATTGATTTTATCACCCACCGCCTGACTCCCGAGGTTACACATGTAGTATTCGGAGTTTGATAGGGTTTGGTACCGCGGTAAGCAGCCCTAGCCCTGTCAGTGCTCTACCCCTACATGCTACTAACTCGAGGCTATACCTAAATATATTTCGGAGAGAACCAGCTATCACTGAGTTTGATTGGCCTTTCACCCCTATCCACAAGTCATCCCATGACTTTTCAACGTCAGCGGGTTCGGTCCTCCACTGGCTCTTACACCAGCTTCAACCTGCTCATGGATAGATCACTCAGTTTCGGGTCTGCAGCATCTGACTAATTCGCCCTATTAAGACTCGCTTTCGCTACGGCTTCGCGTTCGCTTAACCTTGCCAGATACCACAACTCGCAGGCTCATTATGCAAAAGGCAGTCCGTCACACATTAAAATAGTGCTCCGAATGATTGTAAGCCATAGGTTTCAGGTTCTATTTCACTCTGCTCACCGCAGTCCTTTTCACCTTTCCCTCACGGTACTTGTTCACTATCGGTCTGGTAGTAGTATTTAGGGTTGGAGGGTGGTCCCCCCATATTCAGACAAAATAACACGTGTTCCGCCCTACTCGTTCCTTAGTCTAGTACCACATAATAGTTTTCGCTTACGGGGATATCACCCTCTATGTCCACTCTTTCCAAAGTGTTCGGCTAACTAATATGCTATCACTAAGCGCCCTAATCCAGTTTCGCTCGCCGCTACTCCCGGAATCTCGTTTGATTTCTTTTCCTTCAGGTACTGAGATGTTTCACTTCCCTGAGTTCGCCCCCCGTAGGGTAACATGAATCGCTCCATGCTGGGTTGCCCCATTCGGAAATCCCCGGATCAAAGCTTCTTGGCAGCTCCCCGAGGCTTTTCGCAGCCTAGTACGTCCTTCATCGCCTCTACCAGCCAAGGCATCCACCTATGGCCCTTAATATCTTTTATTCTAAATTGCTTCACTACCTTATTTAATGTATCCCTACACTAAATAAAGTAGCCCTTATTGTAGTTTTATAGTTGTTGACTTTAACAATTGTAATTTAATGAACTTTTGGTTTA
>NZ_JARXNQ010000013.1 GCF_029872055.1 Sulfurimonas sp. C5 | reverse complement strand
GTATCCTTTGGTCGTGTCTTTGAACATATTAATGGTAAAGACAAAACACTTTATTTCATCATTGGTGCTTTCTTTTTTATTCTTTGGTTTAAAAACTCCTCTTTCTTTACCAACAATTTTAAGCCGACTAAGTACTATATGATATTTTTCATTAGCATTTCACTTTATTCTATATTCAATATACACAGATTAAGTGAATTTTTGTATTTTAATTTTTAAGGATTTAATTTTGTACTTAAACCAAAAAATATCAGTCAAACATTTTCTTATTTTAATATTGATTCCAATATCTTTATACGTAACATTTCACTTTATTGTATGGAATCTTTATACTTCAAAAATTTTTGGAAGAACAGATGATATGTATATTGGAGATATTGGAAGAATGTCTTATCAGGTAGACTCTTTATTTCCAAGAAAACTGGAATATACATTACCAAAAAGATTAATCAACTCAACTCCTTATCATGATGAATCTATAGATGTATTAACAATTGGAGACTCTTTTTCCAACGCTGCTACTGGCGGTACAAATCCATATTATCAAGACTATTTATCTACAAAATACAATTTAAAAGTTTTAAATATTATGAATATTACAAATCAGGGTCATCGTCTTTTTGAAACTATTGTTTCATTATATAACAATGGCTGGCTTCAAACGCATAAACCGAAACTTATAATTATAGAAAGTGCTCAAAGAGGTGTGTATGAACGTTTTGCAAAAGATTTTGATTGGACTCAAAAACAGTTTAATATAACTCCTCTGATTACTTCTATAAAAACAAACGATTCTTATATACCAAATCTAAAGCAGATTAATACGGCAAACTACAAGTTTCTCTATTATGGAATTAAATATACTTTTAATCAAAGAGCTCAAAAAGATGTTGTCAAAATGACATTAAATAAACCGCTTTTCTCTACACCTACATATAAAACGAATCTACTTTTTCACTATTCTGATGTACAAAATATCAAAAATGACCCTAAACGTGTTATGCTGATCAATAAAAATTTCAACCACTTAGCAAAAATTTTAAAACCTCTTAATATAAAATTACTTTTTTTAGTCGCACCAGATAAATATGATGTTTACTATGATTATATTGAAAATAATAAATTCCAAAAAAATTTATTTTTTAAATTAATCAACCCACTGAAAAAAGAGTATCTTTTTATAGACAGTGAAAAAATTTTAAAAGACAAACTAAGTCATAATACGCTTGATCTTTACTATAGTGATGATACTCATTGGAGCTATAAAGCCAGTGATGCAATTACAAATGATCAAGTTTTTCAAAAACTTTTTGGGAATAAATAGTATATAAATGAAAAAAAAACCTTATAAAAAATTTGTTTTTTTTACTATTCTTATAGTTATCCTCTTTAGCTTATATCATTTGTATATATATACATTTTATACATCAAAAATATTTGATAGAAAAGACTATTTATATATTGGAGATATTGCTCGCGTTGGTTATCAAGTAGATGCACTTTACCCAAGAAAACTTGAATATACACTACCCAAAAAACATCTTAATAAAGAGCAATACACTAGTGATAAAAAAATTGATATATTGACACTAGGTGATTCCTTTTCAAATGCTGCTACAGGAGGTAAAAACCCATATTATCAAGACTATTTAGCAACTGACTACAATGCTTCAGTTTTGAATATTCTTGATACAAGAGACCATAGTGTCAATACATTCAAACCAGTTATAGCACTTTACAACAATGGATGGTTAAAACAACACCATGTTAAATTTGTAATTATCCAAAGTGTAGAACGGTTTTGTGTTCAGCGCTATGCTAAAAAATTTGATTATTCTTTTAACGATATAGATATAAACAAAGTTATTCGTTCCTCAAGACAATACGATTCTTATATACCAAAGATTAATTTTATCAGTACTGCTAATTATAAATTTCCTTATTATAACTACCAATCAAAAAAGAAAGTACATTTTCATCCTGACGTTATGTTGTTAGAACTCAATAAAAATCTTTTCTCTCCAGAAAATTTTTCTGATAAACTACTTATTCACCATGAAGATATTTTATCTCTTCCATATAATACACAAGAAAATATTTTTATGCTTAACCAAAACCTCAATCATTTAGCTATACTATTAAAAAGCATCGATGTAAAGTTAATTTTTATGCCGACTGTCGACAAATATGATTTATATTATCCATATATTAAAAACAATCCTTATCGTAAAAATCTTTTTTTTAAAATAATTCGAAAACTACCCAAAGAATACATTTTTATAGATACAAAGAAGATTTTAGAACAACTTTTACTAAAAGGTACTCTAAATGTTTATTATCCAGATGATTCACATTGGAGTGAATTAGCCATTAAAGCTATAATAAATGAAAATTTTACTTTTCTTAAAAAGGCATTATATGCAAACCATCCATGAAAAAGTCACCACTCTTATTAATTACTTTTTAATACTATATATATTCCTATTACCTTTCAATATACATTTTTCAACAACTATCTTGAATATTATAGTTTTATTATATCTATTTAGTGGTCAAATTAAAGAAAAACTGCTATTTGCCCTTAAACATAGAGTATTTCAATCAATATTACTTTTTTTTGTTATGTATATTTTATGGTCCCTAAATAGTGAACAAATTGACACTATGCTCTGGAAACTAAAAACGTATAAATATCTGTTTTATAGCATTATTTTTTTGACAATTATTCAAGACCCTTTCAAAGATAAGCTAAAAAATGCTTTTCTACTGGCAATATTTATCAGTGAGGTTACAAGTTTATTCATGTTCACAGACTTTACCATACCTTTTATACATATAACTGGCTATGGTAAATATGTCCCATTTTTTTATACCTATTCACAATATTCATTACTAATAATTATTGCAATTGGATTAAGTTTATATGAACTGACAACAAAAAGTTCGAATCTAAAAAAAGCTCCGTATTTGATACTCTTTTTAATTTCAACTTTTACTATTTTTATACTTGATTCTAAATCTTCTTATATCCTCTATTTTATAACTGTATTTATAGTTTTGTATCAATCTTTTCAGATAAATAAAAAAATAATATTACTATTTATCAGTTCTGTAATTATTATTAATACATTAGCTTTTACCTATAGTTCAACTTTCCATAAACGTATAACCAATATCTACAAACAACTTCATCTTGCTATTAACAATAATGAATATGCCGGTTCTACTGGTTCGAGAATTGGCATGAATCTCATTGGCTTTCAACTTTTTTTACAAAAGCCATTTATTGGTCATGGAACTCAAGAACATATTGATCTTGCTATAAAAACTATCGAAGACCTCAATGTATCCAAGCAGCAAAAAGATAATCTTCTCGTTTTTAGAAATCCAATGTCACCAGGGATGCAAACATTACATAATGAATATCTAGACCACCTCATTCAATTTGGTCTTGTTGGATTTTTTATTTTGCTAAATATATTTTATTCTCTTTACAAATCAAGAATTCCAGATCTTCAATGGAAATCTCTAAACAGCATTTTGCTAATTAATTTCATGCTTTATATGTTTGTCAACTACTTTTTTGTTCTCAATCAACTTGGAACAATATTTCTAGTTTTAATCTCTTTAACAATAACAACATACTACAATAGCGTCCAAAGGAATATAAAAGAATGAGTCAACCATTAATTTCAATAGCAATGTGTACATATAATGGAGAAAAATATTTACAAGAACAGCTAGATTCTATTTTAGACCAAACATATAAAAATCTAGAAATCATAATATCAGATGATTGTTCAACTGACTCCACTGTACAAATTATTGAAAACTATCAAAATATCGATCCACGTATTAAATTGTATAAAAATGAAAAAAATTTAGGATTTTTAAAAAACTTCGAAAAAACAATTGCTTTATGTTCAGGAGATTTTATTGCTTTAGCAGATCAAGATGATATTTGGAAGCAAAATAAACTGGAAAAGTTTTATAATGAATTAGATGATAATGTTTTAATCTATTCAGATGCTTTAATCATGGATAAAGATTCAAAAGAAACTGGTACACAGCTTGTGCGTCCAAAAAGTAATCTTTGTAAAGGTAGATGTAATAAAGCTTTCTTTTTAAATAATTTTGTTTCTGGAAATACAATGATGTTCAAACAAGAACTTGTTAAGTATATTCTTCCTATTCCTGAACAAATGAGTTATCATGATATTTGGATAGGATATGTAGCATCTACTTATGGACACATAACCTATACTGAAGAACCAATGACATACTACAGAAAATATGAAGGCCAAGTTACACATCAAGGGGATATTATACCTACGAATATATTCCAAAGGTTACGTTATAAGAAGAATCTTCGTATGAAAGTTGCAAATATCAGGGCAAAAGATTGTGAATCATTTTTATCTCTTGAAATATTAAAAGATGAAGATACCATCAAAACTTTAGAGTTACTTTTAGAGCATTATAAGAATTTTAACAAAATATACTTCAACTATAAATTATATAAAATTCTACACCGTTATACAGAAGAGTTATTTTGTTCTATTAGAGAGAGTAAACGTTCCAGAAGAGCATTTAGAACAGCTGTTGGAATGAAATTAAAAACTCTTTCTTTTTTTATACTATAATTGCGCAATGAAAAGTAAAATATATCTAAAATATTTAAGCAGTATTATCATTCTATTTCTTAGCTACCATGTAATAATGTGGGTCTTTTTTACATCAAAAATTTTTGGATTAGACGATCAAACATCTACTGGAGATCTTTCAAGAATGTCTTATCAACTTGATATGATACAGCCAAAAACGCTAGAGTATACTTTAAAAAAATCATTTATATATGATAAAACTTTTCACAATCAATCGATAGATATGATAACAGTGGGTGATTCTTTTTCTCATGGTGTAAGCGGTGGACTTAATCCTTACTACCAAGATTACCTTTCATCACTTTATAATAAAAATATTCTTAATGTAAATCCTATAAAATATGATCAGTTTATTGAAACTGTAGTCGGACTACATAATAGTGGTTTTTTAAAACAAAAACAAGTCAAATACGTTCTTATTCAGTCTGTTGAAAGATTTTTAACAACAAGGTTTAACAAAGAGATTGATTACACTCAATTTAATCTAAAAAATCCAGAAATCAGTAAAAAAATTTTTTCGGTCCAACATCAAGATATATCTATAATCAATACTGCAAATTACAAACTTCCATACTATTATTTAGCATATAAGTTTAAAGAAAACCCTAAGAAAGATGTTCATAAACTTCAACTTACAAAAGAACTTTTTTCTAATCATAAAGATGTACTAATTTTTCATGACGACATAAAAAACATTCCTCTCTTCACTCAAGAAAGTGTTGCTAATATTAACGAAAGTTTTAACAAACTAGCTAAAATACTAGACAAAGACGGTATCAAACTTATCTTTATGCCAACAACTGATAAATATGATCTGTATTATAGTTTTATAAAGAACAATCCTCATCCAAAAAATCCTTTTTTCGATCTTATACGTCCATTACATAAAGATTATATATTTATAGATACTAAAGCTATTTTAGAACCCTTATTAAAAGACAATAAAAAAGATATCTATTTTGTTGATGATACGCATTGGTCTCCTCATGGCAGTGAAGCTGTATCCAGAAGTAAAATTTTTCAAAATACATTGCAAGAATAAATAGATGCTATTTAACAGCTACGAGTACATATTTTTCTTTCTACCGATAACATTTTTCATCTATTTCTTTTTACTCAATAGAAGGTTAGTAACAGGTGCGAAAGGTTTCTTAGTATTTGCG
>NZ_JARXNQ010000012.1 GCF_029872055.1 Sulfurimonas sp. C5 | reverse complement strand
CTGCTCTTTGCAAGAGTGGAAACGTAGGTCGCTGCCTAGTTCGATCAGATTCATTCTTTTCAAAATAATCACTCAATTTAACTTTTCAATCATCTTATTTAATTCATCTATATTACGTTTGTTCTATTTAATTACATTGATTTTTTAGAATATTTTACCTTTACAACTCGTTTATTACGTTCTTATTACCATATAGTTATTTCATGTTTAATATGTGTTAATTGTGATAAAAATGTTACAAATATTCACATTGTATAAATTTTATCACAAATCTGTTTTATAACTTTTTTTTTACTTTTTTGATAAATTCTATAAATAAAGTTAATATTTTTTGTTTTTTTCTACTTTTAATAATATATATTTATAACAAAGTACATTATTTCAAATAATAAGTTGATCTTTAATTCCTTTTATAATTTTTTGTAATATGAGAGCTTTTTTTATTAAGGTTTAGTTAAAATTTGATCAAATATAATGCTTGCAATTGAAACAAATCCATGTTTCTGTATTTAAAAGCTCTTAAGGGGAGAAAATGAAAAAAACAATCAAATTAGCAGTAGTAGCTGCTTTAGCTTTAGGTGCAACATCTGCGTTTGCTACAAATGGTTCGACTTTAATCGGTATGGGTGCAAAAGCTCGTGGTATGGCTGGAACTGGTATTGGTATGTCTCACGGTGCAGAATCTGCATTAGTGAACCCTGCATTAATCACTTCTGTTAAAAATACTGAAATTTCTTTTGGTGGTACTTTATTTATGCCAAATGTACATGTAGGTCTTACAGGTGTTGGTGAAGCAAAAAGTAAAGCTGACATGAATGTGATTCCTGAAGTTTCTATTGCTTCTAAAGTTACTGATAATTTTTATGCTGGTATTGGTATTTGGGGTACTGCTGGTATGGGTACTGATTACAGAGATATGCTTACTGCAAACGTTGGTACAATGCAAATGGTTACAAATCTTCAAATTATGCAATTTGGTGTGCCTTTAGCATATAAAATGGATAACTTTAGTGTTGCAGTAACTCCAATTCTACAATATGGTGCTTTAGATATTAATTATGATATGGATGCTAATGTATCTAGTGGTGTAAATGGTGCAGGTGTAGCACAAGATTTAGCATTTGGGTATAGTGTAGGTCTTGCTTACGAAAATTCTGGTTTAACTGTTGGTGCTGTTTATAAATCTAGAATCGATATGGAATACACTGGACAATTATCTGGTGCAACGCAAGCTTTTGTTGATCAAGGTATTTTCCCACTTCCTATGAGTGATAAACTTTCTACTCCAGCTGAAATCGGAGTTGGTGCTTCTTATGCAATGGGTGAAAGTACAATTGCTATCGATTATAAAAAAATCAAATGGTCAGATGCAGAAGGTTATAAAGATTTTAAATGGGATGATCAAAGTGTTATTGCAGTAGGTTATGAGTACAAAACTGATTCATTTGCATTAAGATTAGGTTACAATCATGCAAGCAATCCTATTAAAGATGCTGGTGCTATGACTTTAGCACAATTCATGGCTGGTGGTATGAACATGACTTCATTTGGTGGAAATGCAATTAACATGTTTAACCTATTAGGTTTCCCTGCTGTTGTTGAATCTCATTATGCAGTTGGTGCAACATTTAACATTAGTGATGTTACTTCAGTAGACTTAGCATATACATATGCTCCAGAAACAGACCAAACACTTATGACTATGCCAAGTATGGTAAGTATGTCTGATATGACAACTAGTGTAAGACACAGCCAACAAGGTGTTAGTGCACAAGTTAACTTTGCTTTCTAATTTTAGCTAGCGAAGATTCTCCTTATCTTTACGTCACCCTTTATGGGTGACCTTTCTTTTTCTTTTTATAAATCATATAAATTTCTAAATCAATTAAAACTTGAAGCTAATAAAATACTATATAGCTCTTGACTACTTTGTAAGTTATGAGTCCTAATAGAAAAATAATAATTTTGCAAAGATGTGTTATTACTGTTAAAAGACTATTATTGAAGTATTGAATATGGAAAGTTATTATTAGATGGCAAGAGAAAAACCTTTTAAAAGGTTTTTCTTAAGATTATACGAGTTTAGCTTCTCTTTGGCCTTCTTTGACCTCACCGATAAGGTAAGAACCTTCAGCAGTAGCTAAAACTTTCTCTACATCTTTTTCTTCTACAACTAGGATCATACCTACACCCATGTTAAATGCTCTGAACATCTCATCACGTGCAACGTGTTCAGACATTAATTCAAAGATAGGTAGCACTTTGATAGCATCTTGTTTGATTTCTGCCATTAAGTTCTCAGGAAGTACACGAGGAAGGTTTTCAACGATACCTCCACCTGTAATGTGTGCCATCGCTACGATCTCATTTTTAAGTGCTTTAAATGTTTTTACATAGATTTGTGTAGGCGTTAAAAGAGTTTCAATTAATGGTTTACCGTTAAAATCATCTTCAAACTTCATTCCCATTTTCTCAAACAGTACTTTTCTGGCTAATGAAAAACCGTTTGAGTGCAATCCTGATGATGGAAGAGCAATTAGTTTATGACCTGCTTTTACTAGAGATACTCTATCCATCTCAGATTTTTCGGCTACACCAACTGCAAAACCTGCTAGATCGTAATCATCTTCAGAATACATACCAGGCATCTCAGCAGTTTCTCCACCGATTAGCGCACATTCACTCTGTTTACAACCCTCAGCAATACCTGCTACAACATTAGTCGCAATATTCACATCAAGTTTTCCGGTAGCGTAGTAGTCTAAGAAAAATGACGGTGTACCAAAGTTACAAATTAAATCGTTTACACACATTGCAACTAGATCGATTCCAACAGTATTGTGAATACCACTGTCAATCGCTAATTTCAGTTTTGTACCTACACCATCTGTAGCTGCAAGCATTACAGGTTCACGAAACCCTTTTGGTAATTCAAATGCACCTGCAAACGAACCGATACCACCAATAACACCTTCAACTTTAGTAGCTTTTACTAATGGCTTGATATTTTCAACAAAGCTGTTTCCAGCATCAATATCTACACCTGCATCTTTATAAGAAATCTGACTCATATCTATTCCTGTTTCTCTTGTGGTAAATCACATTTTTTTGTAATGATACAAAGAGGACAAAAGTTAACGATACCTGCGATCAGAGGAATAAGACCCAAATAAAACCATCCATTATTTAAAATAATAGCCGTTATGATAAGTGCTAGTCCTACAACTATACGAAACACTCTACAAAAATTTCTAACTTTGTTTAAGTCCATTTTATACCTTTAGCTTAAATATTTTGTAATTATATCAATATTAAGTAAAATTAATCCAAAAGTAGATAAAATCGCGGGCAGGTTAAACAACTTATTAGATAACTCTAAACGAGAAAAAGTCCCTTAGAACTATCTAATAAGTTTAAATAAAAAAGGAATAATGAATAATGAAAGAATTTATTTATAATGAAATGATGGTACATATCCCTTTATGTACACACAAAGATCCGAAAAAGGTACTTATTATCAGTGATAATGCTAGTGCAATGGTAGGAGAAATTGAGAAACACGATGGAATCGACTGTGATGTTATTTCGGCGAATATGAATCTTTTAAGAGATGCTGCTGAAAATGGTTACGATGTTGTTATTTCAGAATTAGAGAGTGATGCTGCAGTACTTGCACACTATAACCGTGTTTTAAATGAAGAGGGACTGTTAGTTACAAAACACCCGTCATTGGATGATGTGGAAGCTAACAAACAAATGATGGAAATTTTAGGTAAATATGCAAAAATAATTATGCCTTATAACCTTGGAACATGTGAGACTGCTCTTTTAGCTTCTAAAGCGTATCATCCAACGGCAGATATTATTTTGCATCGTGCAGATATGCTAGATAATTTAGACTATTACAACTCAGATGTTCATCCTGCAGCTTTTGCAATGGGTAACAATGTTCGTAAAACCTATTTAGGAATTATTAAAAACTGATGGCATTTGAATATGCTATAGCACTAACAGGAGGGATTGCAACTGGTAAGAGCACAGTTGCTTCCCTATTAGCTTTAAACGGTATGCGTGTAATAGATGCCGACAGCATTGCTCATAAAATTTTAGATGAATCTTCTCCTTGGGTGAAAGAGACTTTTGGAGAAGAATATTTAAAAGCCAATGGTAAAGTTGATAGAGCAAAACTAGGCTCTTATATATTTGCAACACCTGAGGCAAAGAAAACACTTGAAGATTTTTTACATCCAAAGATCAAAGAAGAGATCGAAAGACAAAGTGAAAAACAAGATAGTTTTAAATTCCCTTATTTAATAGACATCCCCCTTTTCTTTGAGAACAATAATTACGATATAAAAGACAGTGTTGTAGTTTATACTCCTGCCGATATTCAATTAGATCGTTTTATGAAGCGTAATGGGTACTCTGAAGAGGAATCCCGTAGAAGAATAGCTTCTCAACTTCCAATAGAAGAGAAAAGAAAACGTGCAACCTGGATTATAGACAACTCAAAAGATTTAAAACACCTGCAAAATGAAGTAGAACAGTTTGTAGAGAAGATAAAGGAGATATACCTATGAAAATAGCAAAATACAGTGCAAACGGGAATGACTTTGTTATATTTCACGATAGTGTAAAAAAAGAGAGAAATGAACTTGCTCGTGAGTTATGCCATCGCCAAGACGGTATAGGTGCTGATGGTTTAATTGTTGTAGTTCCACACGATACATATGATTTTGAATGGGAATTTTATAACTCTGACGGTTCACATGCCGATATGTGCGGTAACGGAAGCCGTGCATGTGCTCATTATGCTTACAATAATAACTTAGCGCCTGAAAAAATGTCTTTTTTAACAGGTGCCGGTGTTATCAATGCAGAAGTAAGTGATAACAGTGAAAAATCTGGAATGGTTTTAAGTGAGTTGACACCGCCTGAGATTATAGATCGCAATATTGAACATAATGGTAAAGTTTGGTGGCTAATCAATACAGGAGTGCCTCATCTTATTTGTTTGCAAGACAATGTAGAACACTTTGATATTTTAGAAGCACGTGAGCTGAGACATAAATATAATGCGAATGTAAATATTTGTTGTATTACTCCAAAGGGAAATATGTTTGTTAGAACGTATGAACGCGGTGTAGAAGATGAAACACTTGCTTGCGGTACAGGAATGTCTGCTTGTTTTTACAGAGCATTCTTAGAAGAAAAAGTACAAAACAATATAGAGGTATATCCTACAAGTAAAGATACTTTATATTTAGGTTTTAACGGGAAAACTATTACGTTTAAAGGAAGAGTTAAAAAAACGTTTGAGACAAACTGGGATATTTAAAGCCCAGCTGCCTCAACGATTTTAGCTTGTGTATCTGCGATTAGCGGATCGATGATCTCATCAAAAAGACCACCACTCATAATTTCATTTAATCTATAAAGAGTTAAATTGATTCTGTGATCACTAATACGGTTTTGAGGATAGTTGTATGTACGAATACGTCCACTTCTGTCACCTGTCCCCACTTGTGCAGCACGTTCAGCTGCATTTGCTGATTGCTGTTCTTGCATCTGAATCTCATAAAGACGAGATTTAAGAACTTTCATCGCTTTTTCTTTATTTTTGTGTTGCGATTTTTGATCCTGGTTTGTTACTACAATACCAGTCGGTAAGTGAGTAATACGAACAGCAGAGTCTGTTGTATTTACTGACTGACCACCACAACCACTTGAACGCATAACATCGATTTTTAGATCATTTTCATTAATCTGAACTTCAACGTCATCAACCTCAGGCATAATCGCAACCGTAATTGCCGATGTATGTACACGTCCTTGAGATTCTGTTGCCGGAACACGTTGTACACGGTGTGTTCCACCTTCATATTTCAATCTACTATAAACCTGCTCACCTTTGATAAGAGCTACAATTTCTTTGTATCCACCAGCTTCTGAAGCTGACGTATCCATAATCTCAATTTTCCAGTCTCTGAGCTCTGCATAACGAGTATATGCATTAAACATATCTCCAACAAAGATAGCTGCTTCATCTCCACCAGCTCCAGCACGAAGCTCTATAATGATATTTCTATCATCATTCGGATCTTTAGGAAGCATAAGCATTTTGATATCTTCTTCTAAAACAGGTACTTGAGGTTCAAGCTCACGCAGCTCCTCTTTTGCCATATCCATCATTTCTGGATCAGCTAACATCTCTTTAGAATCTGCAATCTCTTGAATAAGTGCTTTATACTCTTTTGCTTTTTCAACTATTGGTGAAAGTGAAGATTGTTCTTTTGAGAGCTCTGTCATCTTTTTGATGTCAGAAGTGATATCAGGTGAACTTAGCAGGTCGCTAAGTTCATTATAGCGATTGATAAACGGAGTAAGTTTATCTGCTAACATAGGGAGTTAGCCTTATAGTGCGTTTACAGCTTTGTGTAGACGGCTTACTTTTCTAGCAGCAGTTTCTTTTTTAAGAATACCTTTGCTTACAAATTTGTGGATTTGTTGGTTAGCTACTTTTAATGCAGTAGCAGCTTCTTCTTTGTTCCCTGCGTCGATTGCAGCACGAACATCTTTAACAATATTTTTAAGACGAGTTCTATAAAAACGATTACGCTCTGTACGAACGATAGTTTGGCGAATTCTCTTAACTGATGACTTGTGATTTGCCATTTATTTTATCCTTCATTGGAAATTTAAGTGCGAAATTTTACCTTAAAAATAATTAAAATTAAGTTAAGTGATGTTAAAATATCTAAGTTTTGAGCTTATTTATAGATAAAAGTTTAACTATGTAGTAATTTTAAAGGTAAAAAAACAGATTGTAGTTTTCTTACTTGTGAAATTATACAGAATAAATATATATTTTAGATGAAGGATGATGTAGCATATGATGAAATTATTTGGGACAGATGGTGTAAGAGGTGAGGCAGGCAGTTTTTTAAGTGCAGAAGTGGCGATGNCGCTCTGTACGAACGATAGTTTGGCGAATTCTCTTAACTGATGACTTGTGATTTGCCATTTATTTTATCCTTCATTGGAAATTTAAGTGCGAAATTTTACCTTAAAAATAATTAAAATTAAGTTAAGTGATGTTAAAATATCTAAGTTTTGAGCTTATTTATAGATAAAAGTTTAACTATGTAGTAATTTTAAAGGTAAAAAAACAGATTGTAGTTTTCTTACTTGTGAAATTATACAGAATAAATATATATTTTAGATGAAGGATGATGTAGCATATGATGAAATTATTTGGGACAGATGGTGTAAGAGGTGAGGCAGGCAGTTTTTTAAGTGCAGAAGTGGCGATGCGTGTTGCAATGGCTGCGGGAATTTACCTAAAAGAAAAATCAGTTACAAATAAGATCTTAGTAGGAAAAGATACTCGTAAAAGTGGCTATATGATCGAAAATGCTATTGTATGCGGTCTTACAGCAGTAGGATATGATGTTATTCAAGTAGGTCCTATGCCTACTCCTGCTATTGCATTTATTACTGAAAATATGCGTTGTGATGCCGGAATTATGATCTCTGCTTCTCATAACTCTTTTGAAGATAATGGAATTAAGTTCTTTGATGCACGTGGAGATAAGTTTTCAAGTGATGTAGAAAAAGAGATAGAAGCGATTTATTTCAATGATGAAAAAATAAAAGAAGCTCAAGTTACTGGCAAAGCGATCGGAAAAGCAAAAAGAATCGATGATGTTATCGGACGCTATATTGTTCAGTTGAAAAATTCATTTCCTGTTGAAATGACACTTCAGGGGATGAGAATAGTCCTAGATACTGCAAACGGTGCGGCATATAAAGTGGGACCAACAGTTTTGGAAGAACTTGGTGCCGATGTAATAGTTTTACACAATGAGCCAAACGGTTTTAATATTAACGATCACTGTGGAGCACTTCATACGAAAGATCTTAAAGAACATGTGATTAAATACAGAGCGGATCTTGGAATTGCTTTAGATGGCGATGCTGACAGACTTGTTGTAGTAGATGAAGAGGGAGAAGTGGTTGATGGTGATCAGCTTTTAGGTGCTTTAGGGTTATTTTTACGCGAAAAAGGCTGCTTAAAAGGAAAAGGTATCGTTGCAACGGTTATGAGTAATGGTGCTTTAGATGATTTTATGCAATCACATGGAATGCAACTGTTTAGATCAAATGTTGGTGATAAGCATGTTTTAGAGATCATGCACAAAGAGGGAATTAACTTTGGCGGTGAACAAAGCGGACATGTAATTATGAATGATTTCGCAAAAACTGGAGATGGGCTGGTAACGGCATTACAGGTTCTGGCACTAATTATCTCTAAAAAAACAGAAGCATCGAAAGTACTGCGTCCATTTAGTCTATACCCTCAAAAATTGGTTAATTTAAATGTTAAAGAGAAAAAACCGTTAGAAGAGATAGCCGGTTTAGATGAAGTGCTTAGTAATTTAGAGAAAGAGAATATCCGTCATCTTATCAGATATAGTGGTACAGAGAATAAATTACGTCTTTTGCTTGAAGCAAGTGATGCAAAATTAATGGAGCAAAGAATGGATGAATTGTCATCATTCTTCCAAAAAGCACTCAATGGATAAAAATCATAATTTCAGACTTTTAGCAATACTACTTTTCAGTATTGCCGGGATTTTTATCATTGATCAGAACATTAAAACTGTTTTTGTAGAGGGATTTCGTTATTACACTGATTGTATAGATTTTATCTTGGTCTATAACAAAGGTGTAGCATTTTCTATGTTTGCATTTATAGGTGAATATCTCAAATATATTCAGGCCGTATTGGTTCTGGGTGTATTTGTTTATGTCATCTACTTACGTAAGCTTTGTTATGCATTACCTGCGGGTTTGATCCTTGGAGGAGCACTTTCAAATGTATATGACAGGTTCATCCACGGTGGTGTTGTGGACATGGTTTATTGGCATTGTGGGTTTGATTTTGCCGTATTTAATTTTGCCGATGTAATCATTGATATAGGGGTTGTCTGGCTGTTAATTTTAAACCTCAAACCAGCTATATGCAAAAATTAATTATAATACAAGTACATTTTTGGTATTATTGCTCAAAATAACATAATAGTACAAAGGAAATTGATGGATATCAAGTCAAACAAAATTAATGGTGCTAATGCTGAAATTTCAGCAACTATCTCTATGGATGAGGTAAATGCTAATGTTGAAAAAATAGCAAAGCAACTTTCTAAAACTGCTAACATTCAAGGGTTTAGAAAAGGAAAAGTTCCTGTAGCAGTTGTAAAACAACAATATGGACAAAAACTTGTAGAAGATGCAGAGTCAGAATCTCTACGTCAAGTTCTTAGCCAAGGTTTAGATGAACTTGGAATAAAAAATGAAGAGCTAATCGGTGAGCCTACAATTTCTAAATTTGACAAGACTGACGATAAGATCGAAGTTGCGATCAAAGTTGCAATGCGTCCAACAATTGAAGTTGGTGATGTAGATGCATGTATCCCAGATTTCAAAAAACCGGAAATCAAAGATAAAGACGTTGAGGCTAGACTTAAAGAACTTGCTGAGGGTCAAGCACCACTAGAGAGCATTAAGCGTAACCGTAAAATGAAAGAGGGTGATACTGCTGTTATCGATTTCGAAGGTTTTATTGATGGTGAAGCATTTGAAGGTGGAGCTGCTAAAGATCACGCTTTATTACTTGGTAGCGGACATTTCATTCCAGGTTTCGAAGATCAACTTATCGGTGTAAAACGTGATGAAGAAGTTGAAATTAACGTAACTTTCCCAGAAAATTACGGTTCTGAAAAACTTGCTGGTAAACCAGCTATGTTCAAAGTTAAAGTAAACGACATTAAAGTAAAAGGTGAAGTTGAAATTGATGACGAATTAGCAAAAAAATTCCTTCCAGGTGATGAAGAAGCTAGCCTAGAAAAACTTAACGCTGAGCTTAAAAAAGCTATGGAACAAGATGAACTTGCTAAACTTTACAATGAAGATTTAAAACCAAAATTACTAGAAAAACTTGTTGATTCTTTAACATTTGATTTACCAGATTTCGTTGTTGAGCAAGAAATTGATATGGCTCTTAACAATAAAGCAAGAGAGATGAGCGAAGATGAGATTAAAGATCTTCGTGAAAATGGCGATAAATTAGAAGCATTACGTGAAACTTTCCGTGATGAAGCACAAAGAAGTGTAAAAGCTACATTTATCATTGATGCTTTAGCACAAAATATGGGTGTTGCTGTTAACGAGCAAGAGTTAATGCAAACAATTTATTTTGAAGCTATGCAATCGGGTCAAGATCCACAAAAAGTTTATGATCACTACAAAGATGCAGGATATTTACCAGCAATTCAAATGTCTATGATCGAAGATAGAGTATTATCAACTTTATTAAATAAAAAAATAGAAGAGTAAGATGAGTTATATTCCATACGTAATTGAGAAAACTGGACGAGGCGAGAGAAGCTACGATATCTATTCAAGATTATTAAAAGACAGAATCGTAATGCTAAGCGGAGAAGTGAACGACGCAGTAGCTTCAACAATCGTAGCACAACTTCTTTTTTTAGAAGC
>NZ_JARXNQ010000011.1 GCF_029872055.1 Sulfurimonas sp. C5 | reverse complement strand
GCTTCTAAAAAAAGAAGTTGTGCTACGATTGTTGAAGCTACTGCGTCGTTCACTTCTCCGCTTAGCATTACGATTCTGTCTTTTAATAATCTTGAATAGATATCGTAGCTTCTCTCGCCTCGTCCTGATTGTTCTACTACATATGGAATATAACTCATCTAATCTCCCTTAGAGTGTAATTACTCTGATTCTATCATCAAGGTTTTGTTTTAACGTACTCTCGATAGCATATAATGTACCCGTACTTCCCGTTGAACAAGTTGAACAAGCTCCAAGATATTTAATGTACACATCAAAGTTTCCATTTTCCTCTTTAATATCTACAAGTTCCATATCTCCACCGTCCATGATAAGCATTGGACGAACATACTCTTCAACCACTGCATCGATTGCACGAGTTTTTTGTACCATACTCATAGATGCAAAATCTGCTTTATCCTCTTTTGGAGCATTTGCCATTGTTGTAAGACGTTCACGTTCCATCTCTTCACGTGTTTCTTTCAGTAAGTCTTCTAAATATATATCTTTTGCTTCATGTCCGCCAGCTTTTATACATGACTTACAAAAACCGCCCGCTTTTGTAAAATCAATGATCTCCTCAATAGTTTTAAGGTCATTTATCTTGATAACGTCTACAAGTGTGTCCTGAGATACACGAGCACATTCACAAATAATAAATTCCTCTTCAAAACTCTCTGCATCTACACCTTTATATGTAGCTGCCGCTTTTTTGATAACATCGTATGCCATAACCGAACAGTGCATCTTTTGCGGTGGAACTGCAGGAACATCAGGAGTATCACGCATCGCTTTTTCAACATCAATATTTGTGATCTTTACTGCTTCATCAACAGTTTTTCCCATACACAATTCTGTCATAATGTCAGAACTTGCAATGGCAGTACCACATCCAAAACTTTTGAATTTACTTGCTACAATTTTGTCAGTACCGTTTTCAACCGCCCAGTATAGACGAACAGCATCACCACAACTTTCAGCTCCAAAGTCTGCAACAATTAATGTTGCATTCATAGCTTCAGCTTCCTCTTCAGTAATATGCCCTTGATGTTGAGGATTATTCATTCTATCAACAACAATGTTACTGTACTCATCCCAAATTGAACCGCTTACTAAACTTGCCTTTGCCATATTATTCTCCTTGAATTTATTTCAGAAATTATTATCTATTAATTATGTTCTAATTGACTCACGTGATTTTTCGGTGTATATGCATACGAACTTGAAATACTTCTCAGTCTCTCAACCGCTTCTTTAATCTTTTCTATTGCATAATCGATTTGCTCTTCCGTATTAAAACGTGAAAGTGAAAAACGGATCCCAGTATGTGCTAGTTCACTGTCACTTCCAAATGCATTCATTACCGGATTTGCCTCTAAGTCTTCACTTGCACAGGCACTCCCTGTTGATGCAGAAATTCCATTTTTGTTCAAATCCCAAAGCATCGATTCACCCTCAACACCTCTGATTGAAATAAGTGTCGTATTTGGTGTACGATTTTCTCTATCACCGATTACAATTGTGTCAGGAATTTTTAGAATCGCTTTCTCTAGCTTGTCACGCAACATACCTACATGGTTTTGCTCATATGCAAGTGCCATCGTATTCGTTGCTAATTGCATCGCTTTACCCATACCGACAATTGACGCTACATCAAGTGTTCCGGCACGTCTTCCGTCCATCTGTTCACCACCGTGCATGTATGGGCTAAGTTGTACACCTTTTTTAATGTAAAGCCCGCCTACACCTTTTGGTCCATGGAATTTGTGAGCCGAGAAACTAATCATGTCAACATTCGCATCTTGAACATCCACTTTAACTTTTCCTATTGCCTGCGTAGCATCTGAATGAAATAGCACACCTTTTTCTTTACAAATTGCACCTATTTCTTTAATAGGGAAAAGTTTTCCTGTTTCGTTGTTTGCCCACATAACAGAAACCAGTGCTGTGTCTTCACGAATAGCATCACGAACGGCATCTGCTTCAAGTACACCCTCTTCATTTACAGTAAGGTAAGTAACATCCACACCTTTTTTCTCTAAATAGTTACATGCAGCAGTAATGGCAGGGTGTTCCACTTCACTTGTAATAATATGGTTTTTCTCACCGTCTAAAATCTGATCAAGCCAAACACTTTTTACTACCCAGTTATTTGCCTCTGTCGCATTTGCCGTGATAATGATGTCATCCTCGTCATCCGCATTAATACCTTCATAAAGAAAGTCAAATGCCTCAGCAATTTTTGGATGTGTAGCAGAGCCCACACTGTGTAATGAGTTTGGATTCCCATACAGTTCACAAAAAAACGGTTGCATCTCTTCAAAAACTTTTTCGTCTACTTTTGTTGTCGCGTTATTGTCTAAATATACTTGCATAAATAAATTCTCCTTCAAATTAAATTTGACACTTAAAACATGTCAGCTGATCATTGCATTCGGCACAGGCTGGTGCTGTTTCGTTGAGCAGATCATAAAGATATTTTTTCCATAAAGTTTCTTTAGGTTTCATAGCACTCAGTTTTGGAAAATACTCTTGCATAAATCTTCCCATCTCTACTCTATTATCAAAACCAAGATCTTGGTATAAATGATTCATCTCCAAAGATGCCTTGGCAACTTTAGGGGCTACTACCATTTTTGAGTAATCATCTTTTGAAAAAAACTCCAAAAGGAGTTTCACCTTCGCTTCCAAAACTTCATTTACAGTCATAAATCCTTGTGTCATAATGTCATCTCCACCATTTTTCCATTTACGATTTTTCCAAATTCAATGCCGTATTCATAACAATCCGCCAGTTCATCTTTTGTAGGAATCAGTTTTACCTTCATAGGCTGCAATGGCATACGAAAATTAAGAGCCTGCAAGCGATGTTGAATCATCTCTACCGCTTCGCCGCTCCATCCGTATGAACCGAAACATCCGCCGAATTTACCCTTTTTCTCTAAAAGCATCATACAGCTAAGTAGATCCCAAACAGGCTTAGGAGCATCTCCGTTAATTGTAGGAGCACCGATCAGAATTCCCGTACTCTCTTCTAATATAGTGAGCATATTTTGCTCATCAAGAGCTGTAAGGTCGTAAATGTTTGCTATTAAATTCGTATCAGATTCTATTCCGTCAAAAATACTTTGGGCCATATCTTTTGTATTTTTATAACTTGTCACATAAAAAATTGAGATGATTTTTTTACCGTGAAGTCTGTCTACTTTTGTACTCCACTCTCTATAACGCTCAATATATTTTTGTGGTTTGTCACGCATGATCGGACCATGAAGATTACATATAATATCTACATCAAATTTATCGTAAAGATTAAGTGCTTTGACAACATCACTGCGAAACGGACGCATAATGTGATCGTAGTAGTATTTAAATGCATAATCAAAATCACCTACAAGGTCATCAAATATACGGCTGTCAAAATAGTGAGAACCAAAAACATCACCGCTGAAAAGTACTTTGTCCTCTTCTAAGTAAGAACTCATTGTCTCAGGCCAATGTAGATTCGGTGTACTTAAAAAGGTGATTGTTTTATTTCCTAAAGTGAGTTTTTTATTTGTCCAAACAGTTTCAAACTCCATATCTTTTGTTTTTGCAATGGACTTTAACATCGGTTGTGCCATAGGGGAGATAAAAACTTTTGCCTGTGGTGCACGCTTTGTAAGCTCAGGAAGTGCACCACTGTGATCGGGTTCTAAATGGTGCATGATTATATATTTAATATCACTATAAGAACATACAGATTCAACTTTTTCAAAAAACTCTTCTGAAAACTCTTCTTTTACAGTATCGAAGATGATAACACCCTCAGAAGTTTTCAAAAGATATGCATTGTAAGTTGTCCCGTTTGCTGTTTTCATAATGATATCAAATGTACGAATATCAGGGTCACTAACACCGATATAATACAGGTCTTTAATTATTTGGATCGCTTCACTCATTTTAAAAGTATCCTTTTCAACCAGAGAGGAGGATTTGCAATAAGTTTTTGAAGCGCTACGATCACATCTTCGATCTTCTCATTTTCACTCGCTGCTTTCATAGGATAGATCCCTGCGATCTTCACCATGTTTGCAGCTTTAGGACCGATTTGTGTTACATAGATCATATCCGCTTCACTTACACACTCGATTTTGTACTCAAGCTTATCCACCTCAGCTTCATATTTTTTAGATGAGTCCATCTCTTTGATCAAATTTGCATTCTCAGCATCTATCTCATAAAGATAAAAAGTCTCACACCATCCAAAGTGTTCATTAACATTAATTCCGTCTTTTGAAGCAAAAGCGACTTTAATCATATGACGTACACCCTAATGTTTTCATCTATAACTTGAGAAAGAGTGTTCATGATAATCTCATACGTAGTTGTAGAGGCCATAGAACATCCTGCACAGTTTCCTTGATAAGCTAAACGGATCTCAATCTCAGGATAGTTGATGTAATCGATTAACGTAATATCTCCGCCGTCTTTTACCAAGATAGGACGAATATATCTGTCGATTGCATCCATTACCAACTCTAACTGTTTCTCTTTTGAATAGTTTCTAAACATCATATTTGGTTCACATGCAGTGTTTGGTTCTTTATCTACACCACCCATTTGAGCCAGAGCCATTGGATGATTTGTTTTTGCTGCGCTTAACATACAATCAAATCCCTCTTTGACTAAAGCCAGATTAGTTCTGTCTTTTAAAAGCATAAGGCCTAGTCTAAAGTTAGCCCCTTGGTGATTTTTCTTTACAGCACGTCTAAAGTATTCAATAGTTTTAGCTTCATCCTCTTCAACGCCTAGTTTTGTTTGGTAGATTAATGCCAAGTTGTAGTTTGCAGAATCATTATCGTACTCACTAGCCATCTCAAAGTATTCACGTGCTTTAGCAAAGTCTTTTGATACACCCTCACCTTTTAAATACATCAGACCCAAATTTGTCATAGCTTGATCATTTTTGTGTTTGATCTCCTCTTGCCATAATGACAACGCTTTCTCATAATCTTTTTGTCTATATGCACTGAGTGCTTCTCTATGTTTCATAAATCTTCTTCCTTCTCTAGGGTTTGGTAACTCACGCCCTGCGTTATACTCTCTAATGATATGCTCACGCAGATACTCTTGTGCCAAAGCTATCGCTTCATCATAATCTTCGCTTGCAGCCTTAATGTCAAAGTCCACATACTCAGCCAAGTATGCGTCTCCAACTTCATGCTCCCCTGCAAAGCACTCTAAGGGATAATCCAAATTTAAATAATAATCAACTGACTTTTCCATCTTAACAACACTCCAATTCGCATTGATCCATCATCTCGATCCCTTTGTCAAAATCGTGTTCTTCAAAAAGGTCAAAGATGTAAAATACATTTGAGCACACTTGATACAAAGTATCTTTATTGTTCTCTTTTACAAACTCTTGTTTATAGTTTTGAGGTATAGTCTGCATAAAACGCTTCCAAAAATCATTGTAAGCTGTAGGTTTTTGTTCGAAAAGTTCATCCATAGCTTCTAAAACCAATGCCGCATTTTCATAGCAGTCAATGTTATCAAAGGTTATATATCTATCTTTGATCTCTCTAGACATCTTATCCCTCACATCCACATTGACAAGCTCCACCGTTACCCGGATCAAGTTTTTCTTTATAGTTTGAATTGTCTACTTTGCTCAGTTTCTTTTTTAGATATTTTTCATGAATTTCATTTAAAGACATTTTTGTGTGTTCAGTAGTGTACACATCCATTTTATTGTCTACAAATGAGTTATATACGCCTTCTCCCATGTGATAATACACGGCAGAATCCACACCGAAAGAGCGTAAAAAGTTTGCACTTTTAGGTCCTTCACCCATTACTTCATTTTTGACAACAGTCAATTCTCCGTCATCTAAGTTCAAAAGTCCGAAATACGGTGCTTGTCCAAAGAGTTCTGAAATACTTGCGTCAAATTCATTATCTAAAGGAATTGCCAACATCTTATTTTTCCTATATCTTTTTCTATAAACATATTCAAATAGTGTTCCTTTGGAGTCAGTGGAATAGATTCTGTATAAATAATGTATAACTTAATTAAAGGGTTTATTATGGTCAATAGAAAACTTATTCGTGAACTTTTAAGTGAATCTGCTTGTACACACAACGAAAAAAAGAAAAGTTCTTGTGATAAACCAAAACCGGGAGCTACTAGTGGCGGTTGTGCTTTTGAAGGCGCTCAAATTGCACTTTTTCCATATGCAGATGCCGTACATCTTGTTCATGCTCCAGCAACTTGCCAAGGGGCTTCTTGGGAGACTAGACAAACCCTTACAAGCCATAAAGGTCAAAATAATACTGTAACCGGATACTATACAGACGTGACAACAAATGACGTAATTTTCGGCGGAGACCAAAAGCTTGAAGACTCTATAGAATATATCGTTAAACATAAATCTCCAAAAGCTATCTTCGTTTATGAAACATGTGTCACTGCAATGATTGGTGATGATATGGACAACGTATGTAAACGTATGCAAGAGAAGCATGGTCTTCCTGTTATCGTCGTGCATTCACCTGGATTTGTAGGCGGTAAAAACTTGGGAAGCCGTCTGGGTGGCGAAGCAGTACTCAACCAACTTATCGGTACTCGTGAACCTGAAGAGGTCCATCCTTTTGGAATAAACCTTATCGGTGAATATAATGTTACGGGTGATATGTGGCAGTACACTCCTCTCTTAGAAAAAATAGGGATTAAAGTAGTATCTACTTTAGCAGGTGACGGTCGTATTGAAGATATTCAAACAGCACATACGGCTAAATTAAATGTAATTGTTTGTGCTAAATCGTTAGTAACCCTCACTCGTAAAATGCAAGAACGCTATAGCATCCCTTACATTTCTGTTTCTTTTTACGGTAAACGTGACACAACAAATGCAATCCGTTCAATCGTGAATGCGTTTGGAGATGAAGAGTTAACAAAAAGAGCTGAAGCAGTAATTGCCGAAGAGGAAGCAAAACTTGAAGAGAGACTCATCCCTTACAGAAAAGTTCTAGAGGGTAAAAAAGCAATCCTCAATACTGGTGGAAATAAATCTTGGTCTATCGCTTCTGCACTGCAAGATATTGGCATTAACGTTATTGCGACAAGTGTCAGAAAAGCGACACTCGAAGATGTAGAGATTGCAAAACAGTATGTAGATATTTTAATGAAGGTTCCTGCGCAAGAACAGGGAAAACTCATAGATGAGCATAATGTAGATATTCTACTAGCAGGTGGACGTAGTCTCTATACAGCTATCAAGAAAAAAGTCTCGTTTGTGGATGTAAACCAGGAGAAAAAAGTAAGTTACGGAGCTTATGGCGGTTTAGAAAACTTGGCGAAAGATGTATGTGCAGCAGTAAACAATCCTGTCTTTAGAGTTGTCGGTGAAGCTGCACCTTGGGAGCAGGCATAAAATGGAAATAACATTTTTTGAAAAACCTGGCTGTGCAGGCAATGCTAAACAAAAAAAGCTTTTGGAACTTTATAACATCTCTTACAAAACAGAAAACATGTTGTCCTATCCATGGACAAAAGAGTTGTTAAAAGAGTTTTTTGAGGGTAGAGAGAAAGAGGATATTTTCAATCCTTTTGCACCGAAAATAAAAAATAAAGAGTTAGATCCACACCTGCTCTCCATCGAGCAGCTTGTCGAACAGATGATTCAGGAACCTATACTTATCAAAAGACCTTTACTTGTGATAGGCGAGGAAAAAATTTGCGGTTTTGATATCAAGAAAATCAATGCCTTACTGCAAAAGAACATCTGTTCATCTGTCAGTATTTCTACTTGTCAAAGCAGTGATGCATGTAAACCAAAATAAGAAGTTTATTTAGAGCGAAATTACTCTGTTTTTTCCGCTTCTTTTTGCTTCATACATTGCATTGTCAACACGCACTATTACATGTTCTAAAGGTTCATCTTCCTTACACGCTGTGATCCCTAGACTGGAAGTTACATCTTCTTCAACTAACTCATTTAATACAATATCTGTATTGATGGCTATTCTTAGTTTTTCAGCTATTTTTTGTGCATTTTCCAAGTGAGTACTAAGTGCTACTATGAATTCTTCGCCACCCCAGCGAGCTACAACATCTGTTTGTCTTACATGCTGCTGTAATATCTCTGCAACACGTTTTAAGACTTCATCACCAACACTGTGTCCATATTTGTCATTTATATGTTTAAAATTATCCATATCTAAAAATAAGAATGAGAGTGGTTCTTTGTTACGCTTGCTCAACTGGTGTAAATATTTCATCTTATCTTCAAAAGAACGACGATTGTACAATTCAGTCAATGGGTCATGCTGAGCCATGAAAGAGAGTGTTTTGTTGTATTTTTTTATTGTCAGTAAAATAATTACTGTAACAATCAAGGTAAAAAAGAGTGATATCGATACATTTAGATAAAAAGCTTGGTGTGCATTTTCCGTAAAATCATTGATCTTGGCTTCAACGAGTAAATAAAGGTGTAACTCCGGAATATATTTTGTTTTTAAAATATACTCTTCTGAGTTGCGTTTATATTTTAAAAGTTTTGAGCTTGATGATAAAATATCATCCTTTACTTTTAACCACTGGGGATCTTCTTGAATTCTTTGTATGTGTTTCTGACTTCTTTCAGCTAAAACGACATTACCCTCTTCACTTAAAAAACATACTTTAAATTTATACTCTTCTCGGAAACGCTTTAACATACCGTCTATATAAGATATTTTATGACCAATTCCAGTAGCTCCTAAAAAATGATACTTCGAATCAAAAATTTTATAGTTTATAAACATCATTAAAGAGTTATCTAGATTACTGTTATAGTCGAGATTAATCTCATGCTCTTCAGCAGAATCTTTAAATGCGAAATACCATTTATTATCTGTTTTATTGTTATCTAAAGATTCCAAAAAACCTTTTTGAGTATAGTAATTCTTTGTCTTTTCAGAAACTAAAAAGGTAACAAATAAGCCATATTTATTTCTAATCGTTTCCAAGTAACTCGTAATTTTATCGCTATTGTCTTCTTCGTTGATCAGCCAATCTTTTACAAATGTATCACTCGCCATCATTGAAGAGATGAGATTCGGCTCAATTAAATGTGTTTGAATTTCTGTATAAATATTATCTACGGAGAGAGGTAATGCGCGATTTACTAGTTCTTTTTGAACAGAGTTAAGTGAGATAATATAGTTAATTAAAGATAAACTCAAAGAGAGGATCAATAATAATCCAGAGACAATAAACAATACTTTAAAATTATTAGAAGACTTCATTATCAACCTATAAACTTTTCACTAATCCTAACATCTATCAGCTTAAAATATGAATATCAGCTTCTTACTTTGTAGATCTTTTTTCTCTCTTTTGATGAAGGGATCTCGAGTTGTTTTCTGTATTTTGTAATTGTGCGTCTCACCATATTCATGTTGTAACGCTGCATCACTTTTTCAACTAAGTCCTGATCTGTTAACGGTTCATCGTGGTCTTCATTTTCTACCAGATTTTGGATAAAGTGTTTCACTTCCGATGAAGAAAGATTTTTTGAAACCGCATTTGTAAAAAATGATTTCAATGAAAAAATCCCTCTGTCACATTTAATGTACTTGTTTGATACTGCACGTGAAATTGTTGATTCTTCAAAACCGATCTCTTCGGCAACCTGAGCCATAGTCATAGGCTTGAGTTCACTTCCGATAAAAAATCCCATTTGTCTTTCAACAATGATTAGAACTAATTTATAAAGAGTAGATTTTCTAAGCTCAAGTAAATTTACAAGATCACGAGCCTCTTTGAGTTTATATTTTAATTCATCATTTTTACTTTTAAAAGGATCTTTAATTACAATATCCGGATAATAACTGTGATTGATTCTCACCGATATATCTTCATCTACATCCACAAAAAAATCAGGCACTATATATTCATTATCCTCTTGATAATCAATCGCCGGAGGTGATTTAAACTTTTTAATGATCTGTGTCGCCTCTTCAAAGCGGTGATGTTTATGATATTTATCTATCCCTTTGAGATTTTTGATCATCTTCTCAATCAACTGACTAAGTTCTGTATCTACATTAAGTTGTGAGAGTTGAAATTCAAAACACTCAATCATATCATATGCACCTACTCCGCACGGATCAATATATGCGAAACGTTGGCGAATGCTCTCAACAAACTCTTTTGTAGTATTGCATTTAACGGCTATCGTCTCTGTGTCTCCGTCAAAATATCCGTCACTGTCAATATTATCCAAAATCTCCATTGCTACGTTTTGAGAGTTTGGCGTTGGGAAAAGAGGTGCATCAATCTGGTTTGATACTTTCTCGTAAAACGACTCTTTGTATGTGTTGATCTCTTCAATCAAACCACTGCTGTTATAGCTTGATTCAAAAGATGAATTGTATTCCAAAAATGGATTATCATAACTATGTTCTTTAAATACAGTTTCAAGGTCTTGCAGAGGTGCTTGAAGTAAAGGCAACCAAAGTCTTAGTGACAATTGTAAAGTTTGTTTTTGTTTTGCTTGAAGTCCTAATGCTGCAGACATATTATTGTTCCTCAAACCATAAAAATGGTTTGAGATTTTCCTTAGTATTTAAGTCTTACTAAACCGTTTGGCTTAGCAATTTTCATTTGACATGAAAGACGTGAGTTTGGAGTACAAGTACCAGAACAGATCTCTTTTAATACTTTAACTTCTTTGTCAGTTTTATCTGTAAGAAATTCCATCCCTGATTCAACTTCAACAATACATGTTCCACATTCACCGTCACGACATCCAAAAGGAAGTGCACTACCACTAGCCTCCACGATATCTTGAATAGTACTTCCCTCTTTCACGTTAATTGCTAAAAAATCGTTTATGATTTCAACTCTTGTAGTCATTTTTTCTTTCTCCTTATTGTAAAAATGGTTTGATGATAACATCACCCTTAACAAGTGTTTGGCATGCCAATCTCACTTTTGGGCTGATCGTAAATTGTTGACAGTGTTCCGCATCCTTAGATTTTAAAACACCCAACTCCACTAGTTTTTCTAGCTCTTTATCTTCAATATAGTTTGTAGGTTCTTCGTCCTCTATATTTTCGTATTTAATTAAACAGCTAGCACATTCACCGTCTTGACATTCAAAGTTAATCGGTATACCGTTATCTTTAGCCAATCTTACAATTGGTTCACCTTTTGGCGCATGATACAAACCGTCTTTTTCTGTATCAAAGCCAATGAAAATCACCTTCGCCACACTCTCTCCTTTTTAAGTTTACTTCTCTTCTTTCAATTTAGCCATTTTTTTTCTATGCGCTTCAAAAGCTTCTCTGTCCAAAGTCTCTTCATCAACATAGTCATCATCCATAGACTCTAACTCATGTTCACGACAACCGACAATCTCTACTTCCATCTCAGCACCGAAGAAGTGCACTTCATAGACACGAATAACTTGTAAAAAATCTCCCATTGTTTTTATATATCCGATCGTACCTTTCGGCATCATCAGTGTANCCTTTTGGCGCATGATACAAACCGTCTTTTTCTGTATCAAAGCCAATGAAAATCACCTTCGCCACACTCTCTCCTTTTTAAGTTTACTTCTCTTCTTTCAATTTAGCCATTTTTTTTCTATGCGCTTCAAAAGCTTCTCTGTCCAAAGTCTCTTCATCAACATAGTCATCATCCATAGACTCTAACTCATGTTCACGACAACCGACAATCTCTACTTCCATCTCAGCACCGAAGAAGTGCACTTCATAGACACGAATAACTTGTAAAAAATCTCCCATTGTTTTTATATATCCGATCGTACCTTTCGGCATCATCAGTGTACCTATCTTGGCATGTGGATATGTACCGTCGTTTACAATATCTTCAACAAGTCTTACTTTTTGTCCAATCATGAACTTTGGTTCTTCAGCATCGCGCCCTGATCTGTCAGCAGTGATACTGTCATACAGCGTTACGTCCGGATCAAATGTAAAATTAGCAGCCACAACTGTTTCCTGCTTGCGGTGTACAGCTCATACAACCGCTTAATTTTCCATCTTTAAACATATCCCAAACATCAGCCGCACTTGGAGCATAGCCGTTTGCAAACTCACCGTAAACTTTTAAAAGTGAATATTTTAAAAAGTCTAAAAGACGTTCATCTTGACCGCCAAGGTTTTGCATTCCAGTCTTAATAAGTGTCCCATATTCTTTTAAAATGTGAAATCGCTTGATGTTTACTAAGCTTGCATCGTACTCTAAATCGAAAAAATCAAAATAATCTTCCGCATCAGTTAGTTCGTAGAACTCATCCAATGACTTTTCTGTAGTATTCATAATCTGTTCCTTTAGCTACATGGCGTATCGATATGTGTTGTTGCGATATGCGTAACATTACCGATTTTCTTGTCTATTTGCGTTGTTAAGGCATCTTGATCTCTTTCACCTGTTCTGATGCGTTCAACACCACCAACATCGATCCACCACATTTTTCCAGCCCCTCGACCTAAATCGTGAGCATTAGAACGTACACATTCCATTGCACGTTCTCTATTTTCTTTTGTAGAAACAACCATCTCTAATTTTACTTTTTCTACAAGGTCTACGATCCCGTTATCTGCCTCTTTTAAACCAAAAGAGCCTTTTCCGATAACATCGCTTACCGTGATCCCTTCAAAATTATTTGCAAAAAGATCTTCTAAAACGTTTTTTAAATTTGCTTTGTTTATTACCGCTGTAACCAAATACATTTTATTCTCCTAGTTCTGATTTTAATAAGCCAACCCATTTTTCTATCCTTTCACTAGTTTTTTCACTCTCATTGTGTTCATCAATTCCTAAACCACAAAACTTGCCATCAATCTCTGCAAGTGAAAATTCATATGAATAATCTTCTTTAGGGATAAAGCCTATCGCTTTTGCTCCAGCTTCAGTAAAAGTTTTATGTAATTTTCCTAACGCTGAGCAAAAATGCTCACCATGTTTTTTACAATCACCTGCACCGAAAAATGCAACTGTTTTTCCACTAAAATCTATATCTTCGTCTTCTATCTCTAAAATAGGGTCTACCCAAGAGAAGTGTAAGTCACCTTGTCCCCAAGTTGAACTACCTAAAAAAAGTACATCATATTCAAGAAGTTGTTCCTCAACATCATCGAAGTCCTCTTCCATGTTGATGATATCATCTTCTTCAATTCCAAATTCCTCTGCAAGAATGTCTGCTACCTTCATACTTGTTCCGCCGGCTGTTCCAACGAAGATTCCATATTTTGCCATTTTTAACCCCCTATTTTTTATATTCGTTGTATATTTTTATAGCATCTTCAACCATTTTCTCACCATCTTCACATAACTGCTCGTATGTACGGAAAGAGAAACGATGTGCATCTTTAAAAAACTTATTAACAATTACAATCTTATCTGCGATAACAACTGCACGACCAAAACCTTCATGGCTCATCTCCATAACAACAGAACACATAATCCCTGTTTTTTTCTCAAAAGCCAAAGCAACTGATTGATAAATTAAACGAATATCTTGAATCTGCATCTCATCGATATCTGCAATAACCGGAATATTTTTTAATTCCTCTTTACTTTTTACATATTTTTCTTTGAGGATATCTTCATCTTCACGATTTGCCCATGTACCGAATTGATCAAGTGCTCTTACTTGACCAATTAATGTATCTATAAATATATTTTCCATTATGCAGCCTTCTTTTGAATAATTTTTTTAATAAATGGAGGAGGATTTGTTCCCAGCATTGATACTAGTTTTTTAAGTTCCTCATCAATTGACACAACTTCTTTATACTTGATTGGAAAGATTCCAGAATTGATAATTTTTGCTGCAGCTGTCGGACCTATATTTACAAAATAAACTATGTCACATTTGTCTAAAAGCGCTACGGTTTGATCCGTATCTTTACTATCGATTTTGATAATCGTAGAGATATCAAAACCGTTACTCGAGATGTCGTAAACATTAAACTGCTTCGCACTTCCGAAGTGTGCATCAATGTTCTCATTATCGTTTGTTGCAAAAGCAACTCTAATTGTTCCAGGTTCACCGACATTTGATGTCACAGTAATTGTTGAAGCCATATTTATCTCCATTTTCTATATATATTAAGCATATATATACAGAAAGTGTTCCTTTGAGATATTTTTAATGGTGCGTAGTAGAGTTTATAAGGTTTGCCACACTAAATAAGAGATAACAACTTCCTTCATATAGAGTGTCGTTAATTAGCTGATTGCCAACTGTTTCGTAGTTTGGATAGCCTCTGAGCAATAAGGCTTTGTGTTGTTCATGGGCAATTCTTTCACCATGAAAGTTAGTAATTAGAAGCTCTGCATCTTGAAGTTTTTCCTCAACATCTTCAAAATCACCTACAATTACTTCACATTCTAAAGCATCTAAAACTTTTGTTTTTGTAGGAACTACAATCGTTTTGATATCTGCTCCAGCTTCTATAAGGGTCGTTGCAACGCTTAATGCCTGATCAGCTTCAAGTGCAATCACCATTTTTGTTCCCCCGATTGCAAAATGGGTATCTAAAAGAGCATCTTGAAGTCTTTTTCTCCATCTAACAATACTAGGATTTGGTTTTGAGAGTGTTTTAAACTCCATTAGTGCTTTGTAAAAAGCATCAGCTGCAAGTAATCCGCTCACAGTTTGAAAATGGAAATGTGTCATCTTTTCATTTTTTTGACTGAGCAGAGTTCCAGCCTTTTCTACCGAAGCGCCAATAGAGATTACAACAGATGCATCACCCAGATTTTGAATCTCTTCAACACTAATCCCTCCACTACTTAAGGCCCCTTGCTTGAGTCCTAAATGTCCATCCAACGAATCACTCAGATCAGGAAGAGCAAAAACTTCAAAACCAAATTTTGCGATCTCATCTTTAATCTTTTCAATCTCTATAGGTGTAAGATTAACATTTGGGATGAGTACAGCTTTATTATTGTTTACTTCTGAACACTCTTTGACAAGTTGTTCTACAAGTGCTTCTACAGATTTTGCAAATCCGCTTTCTAAACCACCTTCAAAATCAGGTGTATTTACATAGCACATCAATTGAATATCTTTAAGTAAAGAGGAAGCACCTTTAATATCATCACCCTTAGTCTCAGTCATACCTGTTGTAAATAAACCTACTAAATCTGGTGTAACTTTTTTTGTAATGTTTTTTATCGCTTCAGAGATTGAGTATTCTCCACCGTCTATGACAGCTGTTATATCATTGACTGCTGTTGTCTGTATAGCAATTGGGTCACTGAAATGTCTTGTAAAAAAAACCTTAGAAAAAGAGGCACACCCTTGTGCTCCATGCATAAGAGGCATACAATTTTTAATTCCTAAAAAGCAAAGCAAAGCGCCCATAGGTTGTGAAAGTTTTATCGGATTAGTTTGTAATGGTTTATTCATAATATTTTCCTCTAGTATATCTATTCAGATAGTGTTCCAAAGTGTAAGATTTAAGAGTGTAGATTGAGAAGAAAATCCCCACAAATGTGGGAATTAAAAGAGTTATACGGCGTCTTCGCCCATCTCTCCAGTACGGATTCTGATTGTATTATCAATCGGACTGATCATAATTTTACCGTCACCGATTTTACCAGTGTAGTTCACCTCTTTGATCACTTCAGTTACTTGATCAACTAAGCTGTCGTTCACTACGATTTCAAGTTTGTTTTTCGGAATAAAATCTGTTTGATATTCCGAACCACGGTAAAGTTCAGTATGCCCTTTTTGACGACCATACCCTTGAACTTCTGAAACTGTTAAACCGTCAATACCGATTTCAGCTAAAGCTTCTTTTGTTTCTTCAAGTTTATAAGGTTTTATAATTGCTTCTATCTTTTTCATATTATCTCTCTTTCATATTTAGAAAAAGTTCTTATGCATTAAGAACTTTTTCACCATGAACAGCTTCATCAAGACCAAGTTGTTCAGTTTCTTCATCAACTCTACCACCACCAGTTAAAGCAGCTGCGATATAGTAAACGATAACAGTACCAACTAAAGTGAAGATACC
>NZ_JARXNQ010000010.1 GCF_029872055.1 Sulfurimonas sp. C5 | reverse complement strand
GTATCCTTTGGTCGTGTCTTTGAACATATTAATGGTAAAGACAAAACACTTTATTTCATCATTGGTGCTTTCTTTTTTATTCTTTGGTTTAAAAACTCCTCTTTCTTTACCAACAATTTTAAGCCCACTTATCGTAATGTATTCTTTTTATGTATAATGTTTTTTACTGCTACTTCAATGATGTCTACAGTATCTGAATTTTTATATTTCAATTTTTAAAGTTACATTATATGGAAAAACTCGTATCAATCTGCCTTGCTACTTATAACGGTTCACAATATCTTAAAGAACAACTAGATTCATTATGTAATCAGACATATCAAAATATTGAAATTCTCATCCAAGATGATGCTTCATCTGACACTACTGTTGATCTTATACAAACCTATCGAATGCATCACAATATACAATTGTTTGTCAATGACACAAATCTTGGATATATAAAAAATTTTGAGACTTTAATTCAAAAAGCAAAAGGAGAGTATATAGCACTGTGCGATCAAGATGATATTTGGAATGAGAATAAAATTGAACTTTTAGTCAAAAGTATAGGTACACACTCTCTAATATATTCAAACTCTTTACTCATCGATTCCAATGGAAATTCATTACAAAAAACGCTACAGGAAAAGCTCAAAAACAACTTTATAGATTCTAAAGAGCCATTAAACTTTTTATTTGACAACTCAGTATCTGCCCATGCTGCACTATTCAAAAAAGAACTATTATCTACTATCTTTCCTTTTCCAAAACATATATATTTTGATGCCTGGATCGCATTAAATGCAGCCAATACAAACGGTGTTACCTACTATGATAAAAATTTAGTTTTATATAGACAACATTCCACAAATACCCTTGGCAACATCAAAAAAGACAAATCTTCAGCTATCTCAAAAATATCAAATAAAGCGGATAAAAAAGAAAAGAACGTTCAATTAATTCTCTCTAAAATAGATGAACTTTTACAGATGAAAAATCTTTCAAATAATGATCAAATGATATTAAAAGAACTGCAACGTTTATATCTACAATTTACTACTAAGTACTTTAATTTTACTCTTTTTTTCTTTTTATTGAAAAACAAGGAGTTATTCTTTAAGATAACAAATAAATCTTCTTTATATATAGCTTTTAAACACGCTATTGGAAAAAAACTTTATAAGGTTGCTCCATTTCTATGAAAACAGTTGATATATCCTTTATAACTATTAATTACAACTCTAGTGACTTTACTATTAAACTTATTGAAAGTATCCAAAAACATACAACAATTTCATATGAAATCATTGTAGTTGACAATGCATCTGAAATAAAAGATTATCAATCTCTTCACAGTTTTGTATCTACTCAAGAAAATATTCAATTAATACAAAATCGTATTAATTCTGGTTTTGCTTCAGGAAATATGCTTGGTGTAAATTATGCATCTGGAAACTACTATTTTTTTATAAATAATGACACTCAACTTTTAAACGATGCTGCCAAACTTCTTAAAGAGCATTTAGATTTACATCAAAACATTGCACTAGCGACTGCACAAGTGAATGATGAAAATGGCAACTACTCTTCAAGTCATAAAATTTTTCCTTCTCTTATCAAAGAGTTTTTTGGAAATACCGTTGCTCGAAAAATCAATAAATTTCCAAGTAATAAGATCACACTTGAAAAACCTACAGCTGTTGAAGTCATCAGTGGTTCTTGTATGTTCTTTAGAGCGTCTGTTTTTTGTGAAATTGGTGGATTTGATACTAACTTTTTTCTCTATTGTGAAGAGGAAGACATCTCCAAAAGAATCTGGTTACATAACAATGAAGTTCATTTCCTACCTACTGCAAAAATTATTCACCACAGTGGTGGAAGTACAGATAAAAGCTTAGCTATATTGAAAGAATATTATATCTCATATAAACATCTTATATTCAAACATTTTGGTCTTATAAAAGGCAATCTTTTAATGTTTCTAGTAACATTTAAATTGTTGAGAAGAAGTTTTAAAAATAAAAATGGTGTAAAGCTTTTTATTTTTGCTTTACGAGGTTTCCCGAAAAAAGAGAGTTTACGCTATAAACAAACTATTAAAAATTAGTGTGTGTTTAAACCTTTTTCACACACATACTTTCCTAACTCTCTATTCTTATTCATTTTTACAACTTGATGTGAAGCATCTCCCCTATTGTGAGCCAAATGATCTAAATGCATCATGTTCGCAATATTTTTACATGATCTGATTTCTAAACCATATGCACGAAATCTCCAATCCCAATCCATATCATCAGATACTGCTGATTCTCCATATCCTTCATCAAAACCATTAAGAGTGATTACATCTTCTCTCCAAGCAGAAAAATTACACCCTAGTATAGCAGTTGTACGTTTTTTATGCTTTAGAAAGAACTGATAAATCCATCCTGTCGGATTAATATATACACCTTGTTCATATTTCACTGACTTATCAAAAACTAAATAAAAATATTTTTTGAAAAAGTTTTTTTCTATATCTGATGATTCCAACTCACCATTTCTAATTTTTTGACTTAACTGTGCATTTAAATCAATACGACGACCTGAAAGTACACTGCCTTTAGTTGCAGTATTAATATGCCCAGCTATAAAAGTTGAATATAAGATACAGTCACCGTCAATGAAAATCAAATATTCTCCAGACGAGGCAAGAATTGCGTTATTTTGGCTTCTAGCCTTTCTTACTCCCTCATCTTTTTGAGTTGTATGCTTGATTTCATAGGTATAATTTTTTCTAGCTTGTTCTACACACTCTTGCATTTGTGATGATTCACCGTCTTCAGCAACAATAACTTCAAAATTTTTATACGTTTGCAAAGCAAGACTTTTAAAAATAAGTTCCAAAGCTTGTACATCTTTATAGACTGCAATAATAAGACTAACTTTCATTTATAACCTTATACAATTTATTTAATTGGTTCTCAAAATCAAATTGATTTTCTACCTTTTTCATTCCATTTTCACAAAGTTTTTGCAATAAATTTTTGTCATCGTATAAAAGTTTTATTTTTGATGCCAAATCAGATGGAGAACCATCGTAAAATAGTCCATCAACATTGTTCTCTATGATCTCAAGTGGACCACCCATGTTTTTTGCAATCACAGGAGTTCCATTAGCCATTGATTCAATAACTACTAAACCAAAAGTCTCATTTTCAGTAGCCATAATACTTATGTCACACAATTGCATATATTTATCTACTTCTTTTGTAAAGCCCGTAAAGATTACTTTATTTTCTATAGACAAATTCTTGACTATATTTTTTAACCTAACTAAATAGTCTTCATCCATAGCTGCCCCAACAATAATTAGCTGGATATTTAACTCTTTTAATTTTGAAATAGCTTCTATAGCTACAATCTGCCCTTTAGCTTCTTCTATACGACCAATAATACCGACAGTGAAAGTATCAGTACTTTTATACATTTGTTCTAAACTTGAAATATCTAAAATAGATTTTCTTTTGACACCAGGATAAATTGTCGTAACTTTGGGCACAATATCTTCAGGTATAAACTTCACCAATTGTTTGTGTACTTCATTTGTCACTGCGTGCATCATCTCTATATTTTTATACAGCCATCTATGATAGAGATCATTTTTAAAACGTGTCATTCTCATATGCCTAGACTGTATCACTGTTGGTTTTCTTTTACTTAAAATCTTTGCAAGAACAACTGTTAATATATCTTTTGTCCAATGAAAATGCACGACATCAACTGTTTGTTTATCTATATATTTCGCCAATCTCCATGCACTTGCTAAAGGAAATTTACTTCGTTTTATATAAACCTTATTCGGATCATCAAAGTATTGATCTAATTTACTACCTTTTGAGATTGCCATAAAAACCTCCGTATTAGACGAAAAGTTTTTATAACAACTATATGCATACAGTTCTAAACCACCTAAATCTGGAGATAAACATACTTCAAGAATTTTTTTATTCATCTATTTAATATTCTCATTTTCTTGCATGTTATTAATAAATTTAACAACATTAAATTCTTTTGAAGCATTTTTCCATTCATCATGAACTCTGGATTTTCCTTTAAATTTTTGTAGTGTAACAACAGACTCGGTATTAGGATATTCTTTAGCTGTAAATAATACTTTATTTTTAAAAGGAAGGGCTTCAAAACGCTCTACCATAGAATCTTCAAACTTATCACCATCACTAAATTTAAAAATGACTCTGTTTTTATTAATACGCTTTAAACGTCTAAACCATTTATCACGAGCATCTGCTTCAGACCTATAATGTAAGAAATGCAGTTCATATTGTCCATCCAATAAACCTACAGGATAGTCACCATTAAAAATTCCTAATCTTTGTAGTTCATCTGCATGTTTTGAATCTTTTTGATCAATAAACTCGAGTTTTTCCAAAACATCAAATGAAAAATTTTCTAAAAAATTGATGTAATCCGGTGCAAATAACATTAAATTTACAAATGGTGTCTTATAGGAGATACCGAATTTTTTATAAATAAACGTTCCCCAACAGTTATTGGCAATAATTGTAAAATCATCTTTATTGATAAAAAGACGATAAAATTTACTTTTAACAAATTTTTCTATTTTTCGACCAAATTCTATGCGCATACAGTGACCATTATTTCCGTTATATAAGTTATTTTCGTTATAATACTTTTAGTCTATTATTCTAACAAAAAAGATATAAAACAACTATTTAATAGGTACTAATGAATTACAAATATGATATAAATAAAGATTTTAATAACTTTAAAGATTTTCTGCTAAATATAAAAGAATATTTCAATACAAAAAACAATTATATTCATAAGGCCAGAAATGAGCTTAAGATCATTCCTTTTAAAGATCTTGATACTGTTGTAAAGTCTTTTAAAGTTCCAAACATCATAAATAAAATTGCCTATACATTTTTCCGTGATTCTAAAGCAAAAAAATCTTACGAATATTCTCTTAAAATTGGTGATTTTACGCCAAAACCTATCGGCTATATAGAATTTTACGAAAATTTTCTTTTAAATGAAAGCTACTTTATAAGTGAAAAGTTTGATTATGATTTTACTATTCGAGAACCTCTTCTTGACAAAAACTTTTCAGATAGAGAGAATATTTTTCGTGCTTTTGCCCGTTTTACTTATCAACTTCATCAACATCAGATTTTGCATAAAGACTATTCTCCGGGAAATATTTTAATTAAAAAAGAGAATAACGATTATACTTTCAAAGTAGTTGACATCAATAGAATGGAATTTCATCCGTTATCTATAAAAGAGTGTCTACAAAATTTCGACAAACTATGGGCAAAAGATGATGACCTTACTATTATGATTCAAGAGTATGCAAATATTTCAGACCTCAATGTCCAAGACAGTATTGAAAAAGCTTTATACTTCTCACAAAAGCTTAAAAACTTTAAAAATATGAAGAAAAGACTTAAAGGAAAACCTGTTGTTGATTAAAAATATTTCCGTTGCTCTAATTGCCAGTAATGCTGAAAAAACTCTCTCGTTATGTTTAGATAGTCTAAAAGATTTTGAAGAAGTAATTATCTATGAAAACAACTCCATAGACAATACAAAACAAATAGCAAGTTCTTATCCCAATGTAAAACTTTTTTCAGGTGAATTTCTTGGATTTGGTCCAAGTAAAAATCTTGCTGTGTCATATGCTACTAATGATTGGGTTTTGTCACTTGATACGGATGAAGTCTTATCTCCCGAATTTATCAAAGCTCTTTCTGATATAACTCTTGATGAAAACAGTGTTTATACTATTTTACGGACTAACTACTATAAACAAAGCCAGATAAAACATTGCTGGGGAAATGATATAATTATTAGACTTTTCAACAAAAATAAAACAAAATTTACTGATAAAAAAGTACACGAAAAAATCATTTCTGACAATTTGCATGTATTATCAATTCAAGGAATGGTAAAACATTATCCATATACTACAATTTCAGATTTTATAGTTAAGCTTGACAAATATTCGACTATCTATGCTCAAGATAATGTTGGGAAAAAATCATCCTCTCCATTAAAAGCCTTTTTAAATGGAAATTTTTCATTTTTTAAAACATATATTTTAAAACGAGGCTTTTTAGATGGTTATGCAGGACTTATTATTGCTTTTTCACATATGGCAACAAACTTTTATAAGTACATCAAACTTTATGAATTAAACAAAGAGCTAAAAAGAGACTAGCTCTTTTTTCACCTCTTCAAAAATTTCTTGACGCTTTTGCTCATTGACAGGCAGCATGTAGTGTCTTTGAAGTTCTGTATCTCCTACACTTTTCCAACGTTTAGCACTTGCAAAAAGAGAATCTCCAAAGAATGTCATCGTTGCAGTTCCAACCAAACTAGCTACGTGATATGTTCCTGTCGAAGTGGATACAAAAAGTTTAAAATTGCTGATGAGTTTTGCAAAAGTTATTAATCCATCTGTTGATAGATAGAAGACAATATTTTTCACTTCAAACCTTTTTTGCATCTCCTTATACAAGTCTGTTTCATCAGGACCGAACGTGAGTACAACTTGATATCTGTTTTGTTGTAATACTTCACGAATAAGAATCTCATATTCATCCAAATTCCAGTTTGCATCTGAAGAACCGCCAAAACCGACATGAAATGCCACTACTTCTTTTTTAATGTTATTATCTTCACAAAATTTGGCATAGACTTCTTTTGCATCTGTAAATTGCAAAAGTGGTTTTGGATACTCTAGTGAGATATCTGAAAAAAGAGTACGTGTAAGTTGCAGATTATATTCAAACTCTGACATCTTTACTTCACTGCGTCTTTGTACTACTCTTTTATTATAAAAGATCTGTGCTATTTTAGTTGCTGGTGCAATTCTTGTTTTTATACCTGCTAAAAACTGGGCAAGAGCTACGCGAGTATTTGAAAAAAGTGTGATTGAAGCGTCTATATTAGCTGCTTTTATTTTTGAAGCAAGTGTAAAAACAGAACTATCATTCTCATCTACAATCACCTCATCGATAAAATCACAACTCTCCGCAAGTGCTTTATTTAAAGGAGCTACTAAAACTACAACCCTGTTTTTTCGATCATAATTTTTTAAGACGTAAATTGCGGGAAGTGCCGTTATAAAGTCACCGAGTTTATCGTTTCTTACTACTAAAATATTCATTTGCGCAAACCATATTAATTTAATGCTATATTATCTTAAAAAAGATATAATCCCACTTATGAAAGAACCTTTTAAGTGGGATAATTATTCCGATCAAGCAGCAATACTTACCGATAAAAACTTTAAAAAAAAGATGAGAAAAAAAGAGTTTTTCTCTTTGTTAAAAACTCTTTTTACAGCTCTCATTATTTTACCTATATCAATTATTGCAATGCCGTTTGTAAAAAGAAAAGAGATAGATTCAAAAAATTTTTTTACTCTTGGTGTTGATTATCAAAGAGAAAGTGAAAAAACACTTGAGCTTCTTGATGAATTAGATGTTGAAAGTATTTTAGTTCGTATCAAACTTTGGGAACTTGAGACCCTTAGTGAATTAAAAATATTTTTAGAAGCCAATAAAGGTCGTCAGATAACACTCAAAATACTTCAAGACAGAGAACATATCGAAGACTTGGAACTTTTAGAAAAAGATCTCATGTATATATTTTCAGAACTGCACGACTTAGTCGATATTTTTGAGATAGGGACAACTATCAATAGAGCAAAATGGGGCTTTTTCTCGGTTGATGAATACAACAGATTTTTTACTATAGCCTATAAACTAAAGCAAGAACAATTTCCAGATATTAAACTTATCGGAAGCGGTGTAATAGATTTTGAATACCATTACACTGTGCATACACTCTTTAATTTTACACCTTACAAATATGACGGTGTCTCTTCACTGCTATATGTCGATCGTCGCGGTGCACCAGAAAACCTGCAGTTAGGCTTTATGCTTTCTGATAAGATTGCCATTTTAGGGAGTATGATCACACTTTCTCCAAAGTCAGATCACAAGCTCTATATTACAGAAACAAACTGGCCGATAAAGGGAACTGCTCCCTATGCCCCAACAAGTGAAACCGAATGTGTAGATGAAGCGACTTATGCAAACTACATGCTACGTTACTATCTTTTGGCATTTGCTTCTCAACAGGTAGATTATGTTTCTTGGCATCAACTTATTGCTCCAGGATATGGACTAATCGACAACCGTGACGGACTTCAAAAAAGAGAAGCTTTCGAGACATATAAGTTTATGGTTAAAACACTTAAAAATGCCCAATTTTTAAGACTGGATATTAAACGATCTTACTATATCTTACAATTTTTGGTTGATGAGCAACTTTTACAAATTCATTGGTCACTTAAAGATACAATCCTTAGAAATGAAGACTATTTTAATGTATACGATAAAAATGGAAAGAGCATCAACGATGAAACACTAAAGATTGGTGCTTCACCACTGTATATATTTATTACGCAAGAAGTTGGGAAAAAGGTAAATTGTTTATGAGAATATTAGTAGTACTTCCAAATTGGCTCGGTGATGCCGTCATGGCTACTCCTGCTATTGAACTGTTAGCAAAATATTATAAAAATGTGCGTTTTACATTTATCGGAAGTTATGTCTCAATTGAAGCTTTAAAACATCACCCGCTTTGCGAACAAGCAATTGTAGATGAAACAAAAAAATCATCTTCGCGTTTAGCTGCCACTTATAAGCTTGCAAAACAGCTGGGTCGTTTTGACTTGGCAATCACTTTTAGAAACCAGATCCACTCATCGACACTTTTACGTTTTACAGACACTGTTCTCACCCTTGCAAAAAGATCATGGCATTCACAACTTCTACTCTCCCATACGCCAAAAATTAAAACAAATAAACATTTGGTACAACAATATGCTGAATTAGCAATGATAAATGTAGATCATTTTGACGAAGAGATTTCCCCGTTAAAACTATATATACAAGCAAACACATTTGAGAAACCCACTTTAGGAATAAATGCAGGTGCTACTTATGGAAGTGCTAAAAGATGGTATCCTGAACGCTTTGCAGAAGTAGCAGCATTCTATAAAGAGCAATACGATATTTTAATTTTCGGTGGACCTAATGAAATTGAAATGGCAAAAGAGATCGAAAATAGCCTTCTCTCTTTAGGAATCAGCAACTACAAAAATATTGCCGGCAAAACGACAATCGAAGAGTTATGTGCGAATATAGCTGGATGTTCATTATTTATTACTAACGACAGTGGTCCTATGCATGTAGCAGCGGCTTACCAGGTTCCAACTGTTGCTATTTTTGGTCCAACAAAATACAAAGAGACATCGCAATGGAAAAATGAGAAAAGTATTATCGTACGTCATGAGATGGATTGTAGTCCGTGTATGAAAAGAGAATGTCCGCTTGGACATCATGATTGTATGAAGAGTATAACAGCTTCAGAAGTGATTGAAGCTGTTAAGTCATTAGAACTTTAATTTAAATCCTAAATATGCTGAACGGTTATATCTGAAATCACCGTACATTACATCATAATTAGTTTCTATTTTTCTATATCCAACTGTAATATTACCATTTTGAATAACTTCAAGATCGAAACTCACTCTCGTTTCTAAATAGTTTTTTGCATCTTTAAAAGTAAGTACTTGAGGCGCATAATACACTGCAGCATTTAAATGCATTGGAATGAATTCTTGAGTTGCAATTGTATATGTTCCTTCAACACCTAACGGAATAGAAACAAAATCCAGTGAACCATACTGTGTATAATTTAATTTTGCACCGATACCAATTTTAAAATTACTATTACCTACTTCTTTCATCATCAATACATTTGCTTCTAATAATGGATCTATCTTAGCATTTGTGTATTCTGAATGTTCAGAATCAGCATTTAAAAACTTACCACCTACAAATATTGTATTTGGTTCAACAGTATCGTTAAATTGCCCCATATCAAATAAAGCACCAACTTCTAGGTCTTTATTGTTAATATTGATTTCTGCTGTATGAAGTGCAAATGCAGAAGCTGTACATGCACTTAACATTATTAGTTTTTTTAACATGTCTGTCCTTGAATTTTTTCTATTGTTTTTGTTGTACTTTTACCATCAACAAAATCAACTAGTTTCAATTCACCAGCAAATTCTGTTCCGACAACAGCTTTACCTTCATAGTCTCCACCTTTAACCAATATATCAGGTTTAACCATCTTAATCAGTTCATAAGGAGTATCATCTTCAAAAGGGACAACAAAATCAACTGCCTCAAGCGCAGCTAAAAGATATGCTCTATCTTCTGCTATATTTACAGGACGAGTAGGTCCTTTGAGACGTGAAACAGATTCATCTGAATTTAGACCGACTATTAAAATGTCTCCAAAACTTTTTGCAACTTGAAGATATTTTACATGTCCAACATGTAAGATATCAAAACACCCGTTTGTAAAAACAACTTTTTTCCCATTTGCTTTGTATCTTTCAACGAGACGTTGTACTTCCTCAAAACTTTTAATATGCGCGTCAGACGTAGATTTATGTAAACTTGCTTCGTACTCTTTAATCTCGTCTACAGTTACTGTAGCACTTCCGATCTTACCAACTACTACACCTGCTGCAAGATTTGCAAATGCTGCACACTCATCAATTGACTTACCAAGACTTAGTGCATATGCCATAGATGCAATTACAGTATCACCTGCACCAGTAACATCAAATACCTCTTTCGCTACAGTTGGAGAGATATGCAGTTTTTCATCATATGTTGCTATCCCGTCTTCACTTAACGTTATCATTGAGACATCAAGGTCACACTCTTGTTTTAGTTTTAGAAGAGCATTTGTCAAAGAGTTTTCATCAACAATATTGATCTCAGTTGCGATCTGTGCTTCTTTTTTATTCGGTGTTAAAAGATATGCACCTTTGTATTTCGAAAAGTCTTTTCCTTTTGGATCAACCAGTACTTTTTTATTCGCTTTTTTAGCTAACTTGATCACATCTTGACATAACTCTTCAGTTAATACGCCTTTTCCGTAATCAGATAAAATAATAGCATCAAAACTTTCTATATTATCTTCTAAAGAGTTTATAATAGCCTTTTGTGAAGAAGCTATAATATCATCTTTAGACTCTTTATCATAACGAAGAATTTGCTGACTTACTGCAATTATACGAGACTTTTTTGATGTATGTCGTCCATGTTGAATTACTAAATTAGACGTATCAACATCAATCTCTTGAAGCATCTGTGTAAGCTCAATTCCATTCTCATCATCACCGATTACACTAGCAACACTTACTTCAGAACCTAAAGATTTTAGATTGTTAATAACATTTCCAGCACCACCAAGAACTGCTGTTTCTTTTGCAATATCTACAACCTGAACAGGTGCTTCAGGAGAAATTCTTTCACATGAACCCCACAGATAGTGGTCGATCATTAAATCACCAACAACAAGTATCTTCATCTATTTTTTCACTTCTGTTTCATAAATTCTTTTGATCTCTGCAATATAAGCTTTAATACCATCTTCCATCTCATAAGCAGGTACATATCCTAAAAATTCTTTCGTATCTTCTATATCTGCCTGCGTAAAAAACTGGTATGATCCCACATAAGGATTAGGCATATATTCGCAAGGTAAACTTGTACCTAATTCACGTTGCAGTATATCTACGATATCTTGGAAACTTCTCGCTTTTCCTGTCCCAACATTGTACACACCGCTTTTTTTCGGAGCCATCGCTTTGATATTTGCCTGAATAATATCTTCGATATAAATAAAATCTCTTAAAATTTTATCGCTGCCTTCAAACAAGCGAGGATTTTTTCCTGCTAAAAGCTGATGACCGAATTGTAAAACCATTGAAGCCGTAGTATTTTTAAAATACTCTCTTGCACCGTACACATTGAAATATCTCAGACCTACAATTGAGATGCTGCTAGTTTTCATATAGTCATAAGCGATATTGTCCATCATTACTTTTGAAAAACCATATACGTTATTTGGTGCTTCATGTCCGACTTTAAATGTATCACTGCCACCATATGTTGCCGCTGAAGATGCATAGACCATATTAGCGTCGTGTGCAACAGCAAGATCAAGAAGATCTTTAAATGCATTAACATTCGTTTTTACCATTAAATCTTGTTCTAATGCAGTCGTATCAGAAATTGCCGCTTCATGAAAAATATAGTCAAAATTATAATTAACTTCAAGGTTATGTAATAAATCTTTATCGTTAATATCTCCACTGATTACTTCACCAGTAAAACCAATTAAATTTTTAAAATGTCCAAAAGACTTTAAGTTTCCATTGCTAAGTGTTTCACCACTTCTAAAACTATCTAATACTACTACTTTTGCCTCAGGATGGTTGTTTTGAAAGTAAAATGCCAAGTTACTTCCAATAAAACCTGCCCCTCCCGTAATTAATATAGACTTGTCTTTTAAATCATTTTCAATGTATCTCATTTTCACATCCATAAGTATCTTTTCTGAAATATAATAATACCTTTATCTTTATTAACAAGTATTTAAGACTCTAAGTATTATAATATACGCGAAACATTAAATTAAGGAAATAAAATGAAAAAATTCGTAATCGCTTCAGTAGCGGCTGCTGCATTATCAACTGTTGCTATGGCTGGTGTTAACGGAAAAGCTTGTGTAGCTTGTCACGGTGCTAACTTTGAAAAACACGCTATGGGTAAATCTAAAGTTGTTGCTGAGATGACTCATGCAGAAATCGCTACTGCTCTTAAAGGTTACAAAGCTGGTACTTTCGGTGGACCAATGAAAGGTGTTATGAAAGGTCAAGTAGCTAAATATTCTGATGCTGATTTAGAAGCTTTCGCACAAACAATCGGTAAATAATTTTACTTTTTTTCGAGCTACCAAAAAGGTAGCTCATTTTATTCTGGTTTATAAACTTTCTTTTTTAATTCTTCTTTTTTTCTTTCTTGATTAATGGCATCGTTTAAATCTTCTTCATTATCAAATTTAACAGCATTAAGAAATTTTTCTTCATCATCAAATTGACCGTTTTTTAGTCCCCATAAAAATGCAAGTAATGCAAGCCCACCAAGTATAAGTGAAGCACCAAGCATCATAGCTACAACCCAATTATCCATATTCTATCCTCAATTATTCCATTTAACTTTAATACGCATAGAGTTTCCTACTACAAGTAAAGAACTGAAGCTCATAGATATAGCCGCAACTAACGGTATAATCAATCCTGCCATTGCTAATGGTATAGTTATACCATTATATATTAAAGAGATGGCAAAGTTTTGTTTGATAAGAGCAAAAGTAGTTTTTGCAATTTTAAATGCATCTAGTAATGACTTAAGAGAGTTATTCATTAATACGACATCTCCTACGTCGATAGCAATATCACTTCCACTTCCCATTACTATCCCTATATCGGCTTTTGCGAGTGCTAATACATCATTAATTCCATCACCTACCATAACAACTACTTTGCCCTCGTGATGCAGCTGTTCTATATAAGCCAGTTTATCCTGCGGTGTTAACTCATATTTAATTTGTGTAATCCCAACTTGTTTGCTTACATGTAAAGCAGACTTTTTATGATCACCTGTAAGCATAATTGTTTCTATCCCTTTTGCAAACAAGTCTTCAATTAACTCTTTGGCACCTTCTTTTACTGTATCTTCAAGCTCATAGATTGCAACTATTTTTTTATCAATCGCAAAATAAAAAAGTGTCTTATCACTTGTAAAGTCACTGTTAATTTCATTATCCTGCATCAACTGATAATTACCACCTAAGATCAATAAACCATTATAACGTGCAACTATCCCTTTAGCAGGTACTTGCATATACTCATCAAATAGTACCTCTTCATCTGTATATATAAAACGCTTTACACCTTGTGCTACTGGGTGTTTTGAAGATTTTACCAGTGAATATAAAATAGTTTTATCAAACTCTTCAATCATATTTTCTTGTACAACTTCCGGTTTTCCATGTGTTATAGTTCCCGTTTTATCCACAACTAATACATCTGCTTTTGCCATCGTCTCTAGCTGTGCAGCTTCTTTGAAGAGTATCCCTTTCTTTGTCCCTAAACTAAGCCCTACCAAAGTTGCTACAGGAGTAGCCAGACCTAAAGCACATGGACATGCAATAATAATTACAGAGATACCAACCATTAAAGATTCTTCAAAAGAGTGTGGCCATAGCCACCATGCTAAAAATGTCATAAAAGATAATATTAAAATTGTTGTAGAAAAGTGTTCTGAAAGTTTATTTGCCAATTGTTCAATTTTTGGTTTTTTATTTATAGCACTCTCTAAAAGTGTCACTAAATTTGATAAAGTAGAATGTTCAAAATCTTTTGTGGCCTTATATTGAATATCCGCATCGATACTCACTGTTCCACTAATAACCTTATCCCCAAGTTTTTTATATATTGGTTCACTCTCTCCTGTTAAGTTTGATTCATCAAATGAACCTTCCCCTTTGAGGATCTCTCCATCTATTAAAACTCTCTCACCTGAACTAACAACTACAGTATCACCAATATTGACATCATCAAGCTTTACAGATGAGATCTTTCCATTTTGGAGTGTTTTAATTTCGCTAGGAAGATGTTTTCCTATCACATCTAAGGTGTCAGCAGCACTTTTTTTGCTTAAAACTTCTAAGAATTTCCCGATCAGAACAAAAGTGATAATCATACTAACAGAGTCAAAGTAAGCTTCTCCCCGCTCCATTATAGTTATATAGACAGAGTAAATATAAGTTGTAGATGCTCCGGTAGCTACTAAAAGGTCCATATTGACCACTTTGTTACGTAATCCGTAATAAGCACCTCTAAAAAAGACCCATCCACTATAAAAAAGTACAGGTGTAGCAAGTACCCCCTCTGCAATATTAAGAATTGTTTTCATCTCTTGGGTGATACCGGTAAAATATCCTGCATACTGAGCAACTGCAATCCACATAACATTCATTGCTGCAAAAATTGCAACTGCCATGCGAAGATAATAGTCTTTTCTTACTTTATTTGCATGTGCTTCTTGAAGAGATGCATCATAAGGAAAAGCGTTATAACCGATTGCTCGGATCATATCGATAATTTGAGAAAGTTTTACAACTTCATCTGCCCAAACTATATGCGCTTTGTTGTTAGTAAAATTAATATTTGCTTCAACCACTCCATCCATTTTATGAAGTGCTTTTTCATTTAACCATACACAAGCAGAACAATGGATTCCCTCAATTATCAATGATACTTCAGAAAATCCATCGCTATTTGTTTTAACAAACTTTTCATAAAAGGCAGGGGCATCAAAATTTGAAGAATCTTCATATTGCTCAGTAGGAGGTGCAAGTTTCACATTCTTTGCTTTATCGTAAAAACTATCAAGCCCCTGATCACTTAAAAGATGGTATACTCCTTGGCATCCGTTACAACAAAAATAATGTCCGTTATCTTCAATCATTACATTTTTGCTGAACTCTAAATGGCAATGATCACATACAACTTTATCTGACAATTTCAAACTTCCCTAACGCTCTATTTTTTTTCATCTTATTCCATGGTGCGATTTTTCCGTTCATACAGATATATACACCTGCTATTTCTTGATGTTCTGCAAAACCTATTGCCATTCCTAAATTAAAACTCGCTTCTGCTTTTTCAATACTAAACGGCTTCATAGCACCAGTAAGTACTATCACTCTATCATCAAATATTTGATCCAAGAATTCTGCTGTTACATCCATTGTGTCAGTACCATGAACGATTACAAATTCCGCTTCTTCACTTTGAGATATTATTTGTGCTATTCTTTTACGATCTTCAATATCCATATCCAAAGAGTCTTTATAAACAACACCAGCCATTAAAAAACTAACTTTTGAAGCTGCTAAAATCTCATCAATTGCCAAATTATCATATGGTACTTCTAACTGACCTGTTATATCGTTATAACGTTTATTAAATGTACCGCCACTATTAAGGATTAGCATCTATAATCTCCTGTAAAGTTGATACAATTTTTGTAGCTTTAGAATGTTGTACTTCTTGAGACTCATCAAACAAATATGTTGTAGTTAAACCGGCATTCATACCTGCTTCAATATCTCTTTCTTTATCCCCAATAATGATAGAGTTTTTCAAGTCTATCTCATACTCTGCAGCAGCTTGTAATATCATTCCTGGTTCAGGTTTACGACATTCACATGCACCTGATATTTTTGGATGATGGGGACAAAAGTATATCTCTGCAACTTCTATACCGTGATTCTTAAACTCTTGAATCATCCATTTCGATAGTATTTCAAAATCTTTTTCATTATAGTAACCTCTGGCAATGCCTGATTGGTTTGTCACTACAATGATCTGATAGTTTTTATGTTGAAAATGTTTACAAAGATCAAAAATACCTTCAATAAACTCTACATCTTCAATTTTGTGAAGATAATTCTTTTCAACATTGATTACACCGTCGCGGTCTAAAAATAGAGCTTTATGCATCTCTATTAGTCATAATCCCGTCACCAAAGATCTCTTGTTCTATAATATCACATAAAATATGACCTATTAAGATATGAGACTCTTGAATACGCGGTGTAGAATCAGATGGAACAACAATAGCAAGATCTGCCATTTTTGCCATATGACCACCATCTTTACCAACAAGTGCTACTGTAAAGATCTTCTTTTTCATAGCAGACTCAAAAGCATTAATTAAATTTTGAGAATTACCAGATGTAGATATACCAATGAAAATATCACCTTCTTGCCCCATACCCTCTAATTGACGAGAAAAGATATACTCATAACCATAATCATTCCCGATAGCAGTTAAATTTGATGTATCAGTTGTAAGTGCAAGTGAAGGTATAGAAGCTCTGTCAAAACCATATCTACCCACTAATTCTGCAGCAATATGTTGTGCATCCGCTGCACTTCCACCATTACCTGCTAAAATAGTTTTTTTATTAGTTTGATATATCTCAACACATTTTTTTGCCAATGTTTCAATAGCGTCAAGCAACTCTTCATTTTCATAGATTGCTTGTTTTGTTTCGTAAGATTTTTTTATCTGATCTTTTATATATTCTTTCATAATTTCATCCATAAATATAAGTATATAATAATAACATATTTACTCTAATGAAATAGCTATATAGGAGAAAAGTAAACTAATAAATAAAAAATCCAGAAATTAAATAAAGTAAAAAGAAAATTTGATTAAGTAAAGTAAGAAAAGGTAATCTGATCGAACTAGGCAGCGACCTACGTTTCCACTCTTGCAAAGAGCAGTATTATCAGCGATGAGAGGCTTAGCTTCTGGGTTCGGAATGGGGCCAGGCGTTTCCCTCTCTCTATAGCCACCT
>NZ_JARXNQ010000009.1 GCF_029872055.1 Sulfurimonas sp. C5 | reverse complement strand
CAAGAACTCAACGAGATTTTGGCTGCAAATACAGGTCAAAAACTTGCAACGATCGAAAAAGATACTGATCGTGATAACTTCATGAGTGCCGAAGAATCAAAAAAATACGGTATGATTGATGAAGTGCTCGTTAAAAGTGAAAAAGAGTAGGAGGGAACTGTTATGTCAGGCATACTTAGAAAAAGAACTCGTAGAAATTTAGATGAAGCGGAAGAGTCAAAGCAGACCGAAGAGATGCCTGCAGTACAACCCTTTGATATTGATAATCCATCAAGTGATGTTGAGATCTATGCAAAAGAGGTCTTAGCATCTCTTATTGCGGATAATTTACCACCGACACCAAATAATTTTTCACTCTATTTTGATAGATTATTAGAAGAAAAAAGTGAAAATCTTCGTCGTCAGATACATTCTATGTTAGAACTTGAAGAGAGCAATGATGATGAGACTACTATTGCTTTAGAACAAAATCTAAAACAAGGTTTTTCATCTATTAAAGGTATTCTTGGAGTAACGGCTAATTTATATAAAAATATGGCCCTAATGACTAAGATACTTGAAAAGAGAAAAGAGGAACTTTCATCAAGCCCTGATGCAAAAGAAGCACTTAGTGTAATAGGTGTATTAGAAGGTGATGTTTCGAAATTGAACTCTATTTTGAAAACACAAAGTTCTAAGATGAAAGATATCTATGACGAGACGGCAACTATCGTTAAAACTGTTGAAAATGAAACAATCTTTGATAATAAGTTCGGTGTTTACAATAAACGTTATCTGCTTACTAAAATTGAACAAGAGATCAGCCTAATCTCTGAGTTCAAACATAAAAGTTCTTTAATGATGATAGAGCTTGATCAAGGTTTGAAAAAAAGTGTTCAAAACGAAAAAGCTATCGTACTTATGACACGTACTATTGCAAGACTACTGCTTAAAACATCTAGAAGAAGCGATATCGTATCTCACTATGGTGGCGGTGTATTTTCTATGTTATTGAAACATACAGATTTAGAAAATGCAAAACGTGCGGCAATCCGTTTAGCTGATTTAGTATCAAACTCAAACTTTTTCCTGGCAGATCGTGAAATACAGTTAAAAATATCTATCGGTATTACAAACGTAGATAATAAACATTCTGTTGAAGAGATTGTTGTATCTGCTTTAGACGGTATTGCAAAGGCTTATGAAGATAAAAAGTGTGATTACGCTGTTTCATTAAGATAGGGAAAGAATGAATTTAACTATTGTTGAATATCCGGATAAAAGACTGCGTGAAATCTCAAAAGAGGTGAAAGCTTTTGATGAAGCACTTCATAATCTTTTAGATGCAATGTATCCTAAAATGATTGAAACAAATGGTATTGGATTAGCAGCAATTCAAGTAGCACAGCCTCTCCGCGTATTGATTTTAAATATTCCTGATGAAGAGGGAAATCAGCCGGATGAGAATTTATTAGAGATAGTTAATCCTGTTATCATCGAAAAAGCGGGAGAGACAACTTACCAAGAAGGCTGTTTAAGTGTCCCTCAGTTTTACGAAGATGTAAAAAGACATGAAACTATCAAGATTAACTATCAAGATCGACATGGAAACACAAATATCCTAGAAGCTGACGGTTTGTTGGCAATTGCGATCCAGCACGAGATGGATCATTTAGAGGGGATATTGTTTATTGATAAACTCTCATACGCTAGACGTAAAAAATTTGAAAAAGAGTATAAACGACTACAAAAAGAGCGTAAAGGACAATAACTCTCTTAGTTTAGAATGGCATTATGCCATTGTACCAAGGTCAGTCTATAACCAGCTTCTACCTCTTTTACTTCATGTGAAAAGTATGGGTTACTTGGAAAGATAATCATATCTCCTGCATCAGCTTTAAATTCTACTTGGTTCCCATCTTGATCTTTTAAAAAATTAAACACTAGCTCTCCACCTTTAAACGAATGTTTGTTATCAGGTGTTTCACTGTAAGATGTTGCAAATAAAACAGTTGTAATTTTACGTTCAGGTGCAACAGGTGTAAAGGCAACTATGTTTTTATCTTGATCTATAACGGTACTTGAATCATCCGCATGTTGAACATAATAGCCTCCTTTTGTATACTCAAGTGCTTGAACAGATGTTGAAAGAGTCATTGCAATATTGAAATAATCTTCGATCTCCGCTTGATACTCTTGAAATCTGCCTTGATAGAGCTCGTTCAAAAATTCAGAAATAGCATAGATATTCGTATCACGATATTTTTTGACGACTTTTGCTTCTACTACACCGTGAATAACTTCCGATTTCACTTTTGCAATTTCTGCTTCGTCATCCTTATAGACTTCATCTACAAAAAGAGCGGCTTCATGAGGCTTAAGAAAGTTTTTTATAATAAGAAATGGTAGAGATTTATAAGGGCTAGGTAAAAAAGCTGTTGGAATATCAAGCTCAAAAATATGCTTATCTAAAAAGATATTTTCACTAATTTGGATCAACTAAAACCTCAATATATAAAGTTGAAAATAGTACACCTTTTTCTGGAATAAAGCAATAGTAAAATATGTCATTATGCAATAAAACAAATGAAATGAGAGAAAGGTTGATAGTATATTTAAAATTCTCTAAGGTGATAGTCATGAAAAAGATATTTTGTGCAACATTAGAAGGTATTGAAGCAAAGGTAGTCGATGTAGAATCAACACTCACAAAAGGCTTGCCCTCTTTTTCTATTGTAGGTATGGCTTCAACTGCAATAACTGAGGCCAAGGAGCGTGTTAAGTCAGCACTACTGAGCAATGAATATAAGTTTCCTCCAAAACGGATTACGTTTTTATTGGCACCATCAGAGCTTGCAAAGTCAGGAAGTCATTTTGACCTTTCCATGGCTTTGTTAATTTTACTTAATGACGAAGAGAAAGATTTTAATGACTGGTTTATATTTGGTGAATTAGGTCTAGACGGTGTTGTAAAAGAGAATATCCAACTCTATCCTCTCATCCTTTCTTTAGCCAATCAAAATCTAATTAAAAAAGCTATCGTACCTAAAGAAGCCCTCAGTAAATTACAAAAAATACCAAATATTATTTTTTACGGGGTAGATACTTTAAATGAAGCAGTGGAAATATTAAAAGGAGAAGATAAACTTGAACTCGAAAGTACAGCAAGTGTCTTGGAATATCCACACTTTGAGATTGATGGAGAAAAACTTTATTATATAAAAGAGTATAAAGAGGATTTCAGTGATGTAAAAGGACAAGATATTGCAAAACGTGCTGCCATTATTGCAGCTGCAGGCTTTCATAATCTTATACTTGAAGGTAGTCCAGGATGTGGGAAAAGTATGATTGCCAATAGACTTCGTTATATCTTGCCAGCATTAAATAATAAAGAGATTTTGGATATTGCCAAACTAGATGTTATAGAGGGGGAAGAGCCGAACTTTAAACCGCTAAGAAATATGAAAAACCCTCACCACTCATCAACTCCTGCAAGCATCTTTGGGGGAGGAAGCTATCAAGCAAAGATAGGCGAAGTTGGTTTGGCACACAACGGTATTTTATTTTTTGATGAACTTCCCCATTTTTCTAAAAATGTACTAGAAGCTTTACGTGAACCAATGCAAGATAAAAAAATTAGAATATCTCGTGTAAATGCAAAAGTAAACTATCCTGCAGATTTTTTATTTGTAGGGGCTATGAATCCTTGTCCTTGTGGAAATCTACTTGATGAAACAAAAGAGTGTCGATGCAATGAGTTAGAGATACAAAGATATAAGAACCGTTTAAGTGATCCTTTTTTAGATAGAATCGATCTTAATGTAGTTATGCAAAATGTCTCGAGTGATGACCAACCCTCTTATACTTCAAAACAGATGCACAAGATGGTGCTAGAAGCTCAAATATTTTCACGACAGCGTGGGCAAAAAAGTTTTAATGGAAAAATGAACGATGATGAGATAGAGAAGTTCTGTTTAATGGATGAAGAAGCAAAAAATATTTTAGATACAGCTATAACACGATTTGGTTTGAGCTTTAGAAGTATTAAAAAAATTCAAAAGGTAGCACGCACTATTGCAGACCTTGTACAGTCAAATGTAATAACAAACGAACATATGTTAGAGGCTTTGAGTTATAGAAGAAGATAGAGTATAATTTGGAATGTCTATTTTTCAAAAAACAATAAAAATTTCACCAAAAACAAGAGGCTTTCATCTTATAACCAAAGAGATAGAAAATGCCCTTGTATCTTTTTCAAATGTAAGTGATGGAATATTACATATATTTTTAAAACACACATCCGCTTCCCTTACAATCAATGAAAATGCCGATCCGACTGTAAGAGACGACATGGAAGAGTTTTTTTGCGATACGGTTGATGATAAGCCATACTATGTACATACTTATGAAGGTAAAGATGATATGCCTGCACACATAAAAAGCTCTTTATTAGGGAACTCACTCAATATTCCCGTATCAAACGGCAAGATGAATCTAGGAACTTGGCAGGGGATCTATTTGGGTGAGCATAGAGATCACGGAGGGAGTCGAACCTTGGTTTTGACTCTGCATTATTAAAATGAAAAAATATATATTATTCGATAACGACGGTGTGTTAATAGAAACCGAGATGTGGTATTTTGAAGCAAGCAAAAGAGCTTTACAAGAGTTTTTTGACTTAGAGCTTACTTTCGAGCGTTATATGGAGATTATGGCCAAAGGTCAGCGTGCATGGGTTATAGCCGAGGAGATAGGGATACGCGAAGAGGAGATCATAGTTGCCAGAGAAAAAAGGGACGAGTATTATCAAGAGCATATACAAACAAAAGATATAGCTATAGAGGGTGTTGTAGATACTCTCAAAGAATTAAGTAAAAACTATAAGATGGGAATTGTGACTACTTCGAGAAGGGTAGATTTTGAACTTGCACATAGTGGACGAGGGATAACCGATTTTATGGATTTTGTTTTATGTGTCGAGGATTATCCACGCGCAAAGCCCCATCCCGATCCATATCTAAAAGGGATGGAGCTGTTTGGTGCGACAAAAGAGGAGTGTATCATAGTTGAAGATTCAAAGCGTGGGCTTAGCTCAGCTGTAAACGCTTGCATTGAGTGTATAATAGTTCACAATGAATTTACTAAAACACACGACTTTTCAGATGCAAGTTATAAAATAAATAAATTCTCTGAACTGCAAGAGCTTTTAGGCTCTTTGGAGTAGCAGTTATATATTGTAATAAGTAGCATTAGGATGATATACAACTAATGCACTGGTTGATTGCTCAGGGTGAATTTGGAATGTTTCACTGAGTTCAATTCCAAACTCTTCAGGTTTAAGCAGGTTGAAAAGGGGACGGTTAAGTTCAAGATCCGGACATGCAGGATAACCGAATGAGTAACGAGCACCTTGGTATTTGTTCATTTGAACATCGGCAAGTGTAGCACCTTCATTGTCTGCTATGTTTAGATCTAGTCTGATTTGCTTGTGAGCTACTTCTGCTAGTGCTTCTGCAAGTTCAACTCCAAGACCGTGTACCTGATAGTACTCCGTATAATCACCTCGATCGTAGATCTCCTTTTCTAAGGTACTTAGTTTAGCTCCTGCACTTACACATGTCATTGCAATAACGTCATGTCTGTCCGCATGAAAAAAGTCACTAAGGGCACGGTGCGGTTGTTTACTCTGGCGAGGGAATGTAAGAATCTCTTTTGCGCGTCCTATTACATTATCAAGTGGATCACGATTAATTTGATCTTCGCTGTTATAACCCTCTGATTCATCAAAGATTAGAAGTGAGGTGTCATCACTTCTACAAGGCCAGTAACCATAAAGAATAGTAGGCTCAAAAAGTTTCTCATCTAAGAATCTTTGCTTTAGTTTTTCGTATGCAGGCCATACTACTTCATCTAGTTGTTTTTCATACGCTTCTTTGCTGAGACCCTTAGAGTTATAACCCCATCTTTGTTTGAAAAGGATTTTATGGTTAATCCATTCAAAAGCCATTTCAACTTGTTGTTGAGTCAGTTTTATTTCACGTCTTCCCCAAAATGGCGGTGTAGGTACAGTCACATTGCGATCAGGCATTTTAAGTTCAGCTAGAGGTGGGATAACTACCTCTTTTTTTTCTTTATGTTCTATTTCCGGTGCATCAGGGTGTAAGTTCGTGTCAAAGTTTCCTGCTTCAATACGGCTCATTGCCGTTACACCGTCAAAAGCATCTTTACAGTAAAAGATTGGACCATCATAAATTGGACGACAGAAATCATCGATAAAGCTGCGAGTAAGTGCTGCACCGCCCAGTAAAACTGGGATTTTAATGCCGCGACGCTGTAACTCTTCAAGGTTTTCTTTCATCACCTGTGTAGATTTTACGAGTAATCCACTCATACCAAGAGCTGAAATGTGTCCAGCTTCCATCTCTTTGATAAACTCTTGGAGTTCTACTTTAATCCCTAAGTTTTTTACTTTATAACCGTTGTTTGAGAGGATAATATCAACGAGGTTTTTACCAACATCGTGAACATCTCCTTTTACAGTTCCAAGTGCGAGGGTAGTGTCTACTTGTTTTTCAACTTTTGGTAAGTAAGGGTTGAGATGATCAACCGTCTTTTTCATCGTCTCAGCTGATTGAAGTACAAACGGTAATTGCATTTGACCTGAACCGAAGAGCTCACCGACCACTTTCATCGCATCAATTAAGATCTCATTAACGATCACTTCCGGTTTGATTTTATGGCGTGCTTCTTCAACAAGAGGGATCATACGCTCTTTATCGCCGTCCATTAAAAGTTTTTTTATCTTCTCTTCATCGCTCATAGCAAGGTATTCTGCATCTTCAGCTTCAGAGTCAACAGCTTCTTTAGTACTAAAGTGATCAATGAATTTAAAGAGAGGTTCCTCTCCGCGGTTAAAGATCAGATTGTCACAAATCTCTTGATCCTCTTTTGAGATCTTATTGATAGGGATGATGTGTTTTACGTTGATAATTACCGATGTAAGTCCTGCTTCTATACAGTGGTGTAAAAACATTGAGTTAAGATATGGTCTTGCATCTTTATCTAAACCAAATGAGATATTTGAAAGACCTAAAGTAGTTCCAACTTCAGGATGTCTTTTTTGAAACTCACGGATCGCTTCGATGGTGTTGATTCCTGCATCAACATACTCTTCATCACCACTACCAAGTGTAAATGTTAAAAGGTCAAATACTAAGTCCTCTGGATTAATTCCATGTTTTTGTGTAGCTAATTCATAAATACGTTCAGCTACTTCGAGTTTTCGCTCTGTAGTTTTTGCCATACCAATTTCATCGATTACAAGACATACTAGGGAAGCACCGAATTTTTTTGCCAGCTGACATACTGCATCAAACTTCTCGATACCATCTTCAAGGTTGACAGAGTTGATGATTGGTTTTCCACCGATATTTTTAAGGGCAGTTTCTAACGCCGGTAATTGGGTTGAATCTGGCATTAGAGGGATAGAGATCTTTTGTGAATATAGACCCATGACCTCGTTCATATCTTTTGTTTCGTCACGTCCGGCAAAACCGACAGATACGTCAAGAAGGTGTGCTCCTGCACGCACCTGTTGTTGTCCTACACTGAGTGTCCCTTCATAATCTTCATCTAAAAGAAGTTCTCGGAATGCTTTTGAACCAGTTGCATTACTACGCTCACCAATAAGAAGCGGGGCTGGATCTTGCTTGATAGCAACTGTGTTAAACAGAGATGCTAAGGATGTAGGTTGTTTTCCTGTTGCAGGCTTTGGTTGTTTGTTAGTTACACGATTTACAAGTGCACGGATATGTTGAGGGGTTGTTCCACAACAACCTCCTAAGAAACTGACACCATCATATTGTAAAAAGTTTTCTTGTTTGTCTGCGAACTCTTCAGGCCCCATTGGATAGTAAGTATATCCACCGCGGTTTTGAGGAAGTCCTGCATTTGCGTGTACACTGATTGGTTTTCCCCAAAGTTCACTTAGTGTTTTTACATGCTTTTCAACTTGATCAGGTCCTGTTCCACAGTTAAAACCGAGTGAAATAATGTCAAATGGTTCTAAAATGGCTGCAATTGTACTTGCATCGGTACCGATTAGCATAGTCCCGCTGAGCTCGATCGTAACTGACACCATTATTGGAATTTCTACATCTCTTTGACGACAAGCTTCTTGACATGCGTGTAGCGCTGCTTTGATTTGAAGCGGGTCTTGAGCAGTTTCTAGTAGGAAAATATCTACGCCACCATCAATAAGTCCTAAACAAAACTCAGTATATCCCTTGTACATCTCATCATATGTAATATGTCCGAGTGATGGTAGTTTTGTTCCAGGCCCGATAGACCCTAAACAAAATCTCGGATGTTCAGGTGTCGAGAACTCTTCACATTTCTTTTTAACTAATTCGGCACCAGCACGAGTGAGCTCATAAGCACGATCTGCAATACCGTATTCATCTAACACCCAAGCAAATGACCCAAACGTATTTGTAGTGATCAGATCAGCTCCGGCTGTAAGATAGGCATTGAAAATATCATTCATAATCTCAGGTGCAGTAACGTTTAAAAGTTCATTACACCCCTCTTTACCTTCCCATGCTTCTTGCGTTATCTGATCTTCACGTTGTTGTAGTTGGGTTCCCATCGCTCCATCTATGATCAACGGGCGTGATTTGATTGTGTCTAAAATATACTGTTTTGTCGTCATATATATAAATCTTTTTGTTTGGTGTAGATATTTTGCATTAAATGTGATTATTTTATCATTTTTAACTATAAAAACTTCTGTATTTAGAGGGGTAAAATCGATTTTTTAAGCAAAATTGACGAAAAAATAGAAAAAGCTATTGACTTTTAACATCAAATAGATCTATAATGACGATGAAAATCAAATTTATGTGGAGTTTATCCGTTAATGATATTGGCTTACATTAGACCTGAAAAAAATTTTGATGCTGTTCATGAGCAATTACAACTTATCAATTCTTATGCTATTACTAACAAGTTAGTTATTGATGACGAATTTATTGATTATTCTTCACAAAATAAGCGTTTAGAAGAGCGTTCGGAAGTGACACAATATTTTCAGTCACATATGGGTTCTACTTTGCTTGTGAGTGATATATGGGTTTTAACGACAAATATGGAAGATCTTATTCAGATGTTTTCATGTTTATTACGTAATGAATTTAATGTCCACTTTATTAAGCAAAATGTTATAATGTCCAAAGGAAGCAGCGCAATGCTGGTACTTGGATTGATGGATCATTTAAGACAAAAGCTCAAAGAGGAATCAAAACGCTCTATAGGAAGACCAAAAGGAAGCAAGTCTAGTTCTAAGTTTGATACATACATAAATGAGATTGTCCAATATATAAAAGAGGGTAAAAGTGTAAGTGAAATAGCACGTTTACTCAAAGTAAGTAGAAGTTCTTTAAAAGACTACATAGAATCGCGTGAATTGAAACAGGTGGCTGTTGGTTCTTTATTGCCAAAAGCGCCAGAAGATGCTGAAGAACATATAATTAATACGATTGTATGTCCGAATTAAAAAGACCATACTACAATTAAGATGAGGAGAGTTTGAATGAGTGCAGCGGAGTCGGTAAAGAAGGATTTTGTAATTCCTTCACCATGGAGATTTAAACGGTACTATATGTACGTTTTTGCAACTATTGTATCGATAGTTGTCCCTTGGATAGAGATAAATGGGAATCACCTGTTTTTACTAAGTTTTGACAAGATGAAATTACATCTTGCTTTTATCCAGTTTGATATGCAAGAGTTGTATCTAATGCCGTTTTTATTGATGTTACTCTTTATTGGTATTTTTGGTATTACAGTTGTGGGTGGACGTGTATTTTGTGGTTGGCTATGTCCTCAGACTATTTTTAGAGTCGTATATCGTGATTTGATAGAGACAAAGCTTTTAGGTCTTAGAAAACGTATAGCTAACAAACAACAAGAGCCGGATATGTCAAAACCGGAGAATAAAGTAAAAAAAGTACTTGCAGTTTTAATCTGGTCAGTATTGGCGCTTCTTGCAGGTGCAGATTTTATGTGGTATTTTGTTCCGCCGCAAGACTTTTTTACATATTTGGATAATCCTGCTGATCATATGGTAATGATTGGCTTTGTTGTTGCTGTAGCGGTTTTCTTAATTTACGATATCGTATTTTTAAAAGAGAATTTTTGTGTATATGTATGTCCTTATTCTCGTATACAATCAGTTCTTTATGACGAACATACCGTTATGGCTTTATATGATGAGTATCGTGGTGGGACTATCTATGATCAAGAAGGTCATAAAGGGTTTACAAAACAAAAAGATCTTCTAGCAGTAAATGAAACGGCAGAGTGTACGACTTGTGAGAAGTGTGTGACTGTTTGTCCTACACATATCGACATCCGTAAAGGTCTTCAATTAGAATGTATTAACTGTTTAGAGTGTGTTGATGCGTGTACAACTGTTATGGGCAAACTTGGAAAACCGTCACTAGTTACTTGGTCAAGTGATTATGAAATAGTTGATAGAAAAGGAAAAACTCAGTTCTTCCGTCCAAAAGTTTTAGCATACGGTGCAATTCTAGTAATTATTACTATCATTCTAGGCTTAATGGGAACGACAAAAGAGCATATGCTTTTAAATATAAATAAAGAAACTCAAGCATACAGTATTGAGAAAAAAGCAGGTGAAGTTAGAGTAGATAATGCTTATACATTCCTAATTCAAAATACACAGCAAGATTCTATGAAATACTATTTTGATGTAGTTATGCCGGAAGGTTTCAAAGGTAAAATAGAAGTTGTTAGACCTACAAAACCATTCACTGTTGTTCCGGAAAAAATTAAGAAAAAAATTGTAATTCTTAGAACAACTGATAACTTGGCACAGCATGAAACTCAAGATACTATAATCCCTATCAAGATTCATGCATATGCTTTAGGTACAGATGGAAAACCGAGTCAAAAAATCTCAGTATTTAGAAATTCGACATTCATCTATCCAAGTCAAAGACAGGTAAAATAATTCACATTTAACACCAAATTAGTTATACTCCACATATAGTGTGTGGAGTATCCTTATGAAAAAAGTTAAAAAGTTTCTTTTTTATGTGATTGCCGCTTATGCGGTATTTGGTTTTTTAGTCCTCCCTTTTATCGTAAAAGCGCAACTCCCGAAATTGATTGAGCAAAATACTTATACTAAAGCTTCTGTTGCATCAATTTATATTAACCCTTTTCTTTTTAAAACAAAAATTTCAGGTTTAAAAATTTCCGATCTTCAAGAAAAGCCACTACTGAGTATTGATACATTGTTTTTAGACTTTGATATATATTCTCTTTTATATTCTACGATCAATATTGCAAAACTAGAAATTAGTGAACCCCATATCTATGTAGTCAATAATCAAGATAAAACTCTTAATCTTTTAAACATTTTGAAAACATCTTCAAAGAGTGAACCAACAGCAGAAACAAACTCCACAATGCCTAGGATAAAACTAGGTAGAATCAAAGTAGATGATGCTCAGATAGATTATACGGATTTGACGAGAAGTACTCCGTTTCATTTTACTTTTGATCAATTGGATTTTGAATTAAAAGATGTAGATACAAACGACTTTAATAGCAGTAACGGTGTTATAGCATTTTATTCAAATTTAGGTGATGGAGCTTTTTTACAGATAAAGACAGAGATAGACGGATTTAAACCTTTTGCACTACATGGACATATAGACTTTAAGGCAAGTCAGCTTTACACAGAGTGGAGCTATATTAAGGATATGGTGAATTTTGAAGTTGCTGACGGCAGGGCTTCTTTTAATGCCGACTATAGTTTAAATCTGGACAAGCTAGATGAAACAAAAATTGATAATCTCAATTTTGCAGTGAATAAGTTAAGAATTAAACCTAAAGATAAATCACAGGATATTATTTTATTAGAAAATTTTCATGTAAATAATGTAGATGTGTTGCCTATGAAACAAAAGCTTCATATAGGAGATATAGGACTCAATACTTTACATATCAATCTCAATAGATTGAAAAACGGGGAAATTGATATTCCAAAATATTTTATTCCTCAATCATCAGAGGAAGAACAAGAGCAAAACCAAACGGTAAGTGAATCACAAAGTTGGAATATAGCAATTGATGATGTGGCTTTAGAAAAAATTTCTACAACGTTTACCGATTACACATTAGAAAAGCCTGTTATAAGTAAAATCAGTGATCTTCGACTTGGAGCAAAAAACATTGTTGTAAACTCTGAAAAACCGTTTTCATATCAATTATCTACACTTATTAATGATACAGCTTCTTGTAAAATCGGTGGTAGGATTGTACAAAAACCTTTAGAACTTTCTTCACGTGTGATCTGTAAAGATTTTGACGTTACCCACTATAATCCATATATAGATCAAGCGGCAAAAAGCTCTCTAAAGCGTTATAACGTATCTCTGGACTCTTTGCTAACAGGTGTAGATTTGAATTTTCGTGCAGAGGAAAATAATAATACTGTGAATATATTTTTAGATGATTCACAACTGTCACTAAATAATTTTCAACTGAGTAAAAGAAGTGCAAAAGAGAAGTTATTAAATTTTGACTCATTTATTTTTGACGGCATAAATTTTGATTTGAACAAAGAGGAACTAGGTGTTAAACAAATCAGTTTAAACGGTTTTAAAAGTTATTTACAAAGATATAACAATGGAAAATTAAACATTGAAAATCTTGTAGTTCCGAAAAAAAGTGCTAAACAAACATCAAAAAAAGAAAAAGAGGGCAGCTTTCATCTGAATGTAGAGGAGTTTGACCTCAATAACGCGCAGGTGAATTTTTCAGACAGTGCTCTTGAACAAAAAGCAAAACAGACTCTTTCAAATATAAATGTACAGATTCTAAATATAGACAGTAATAAAAACACATGGTTGACATATAAAACTTCTATGAGGGTTAATAAAAAAGGTCAAGTCTATACAAATGGCAAACTGCGTCATACACCGCTTAAACAAAGTGGAAGATTTAATCTTAAAAATATCTCTTTAGAAGATATCAACCCGTATCTAAATGAAGCGGCATATGTGAAAATTGAAGATGGCAAGCTGGCTCTAAAAGGGACAACAAGCTATGCAAAATCAACAAAGAGACCAGACTTAATTGTTAATGGAAAGTTAATTCTTAATTCTCTTTTTATTAATAATTCACAAGACAATGAACTCTTATTCTCTCTTGACAAACTTGATGTGAAAAAATTTACCTATGAACTCTCTCCTGACAGACTGTTTGTTGATGAGGTAGATATAGATGCTTTTTATGTGGATGCTTTTGTAGATGAAAATAAAACGCTTAATTTTGCAAAATTGAGTAAAAAAGCAGATACCAATACCTCTGAATTGAAAAAGGAAAAAGGTGAGCCGTTTGACGCTAAAATCGTGAAAGTAAATGTTACAAACGGAAGTGCAAAATTTGCCGATTTTTCTATACCTATTAAGTTTCAGACACACATTCATGATTTAAACGGTGTTATTTATGTTCTTTCTTCTAAACCGGGTGAGACAAGTTACGTAAATATCTTAGGGGAAGTTGATAAATATGGTTCAACAACACTTGTGGGAAGTATAGATGCTTCAAGTCCGAAACTTTACACTGATTTGGATTTTAATTTTAAAAATCTAGAACTGAGTGCTATGAGCGGTTACAGTGCAACTTTTGCAGGGTATAAAATTGATTCAGGGAAACTTTATTTAGACCTTGGATATGACATTATGAACTCGCAAATGCAAGGTTCAAATAACGTAATTATTAATAAAATAAAGCTGGGTGATGAGATCGAAGATGAAAATGTGACACATCTGCCACTTGGTTTTGTTATAGGACTTTTAGAAGATAATGAAGGGATTATCGACCTGGATTTACCTGTTGAGGGAAATGTGGATGCACCTGATTTTAAATACGGCACGGTAGTTTGGAAAGTGTTTTCAAACTTAGTAACAAAGGCTGTAACAGCTCCATTTGCATTGCTTGGTTCTATGATGGGCATTGACGGTGAAGAACTCTCTTACATAGAATTTGAAGATGGAAAAGCAGTGATTACACCATCTCAAAGAGAAAAGCTTGACAATATCGTAAAAATGATGATGAAACGTCCTAAAATCAATCTTGGTATATCTGCGACATACGATAAAAAAGCAGATTTGTTCGCATTGAAGAGGGAAAAACTGATTGCAATTGTTGTTGAAAAAAGTGGTGTTAAAAATATTAACGAAAGAGAAAATGCACTGACAATCGATCTTCTTGAAGATATTTACGAAGACCTACGTGATGATGATAAGCTTGATCAATTGCAGGAAAAACTGGAAAAAGAGTATAAAGATGAAGATTTTCAAAGAGTATATCAAAAAGAGTTATTGGCATTAGATATCGAGATCCAGCAAGTATCGCAGCAAGAATTAGATGCATTGGCAAAAAAAAGACAAACTATAATTGAAAATTATTTCATAGAAGAAAAGTTAATGTCTCCAAATAGACTTGAAATTATGCCTGTAGAGGGGATTGATGAAAGCTCTGAAAGTATTGTAAAAAATAGATTGGAAGTAAAAGTAAACAATTAGCATAAGTGTTTTTGTTATAATGGCGCCTTTTAAATAAAATTAAAAATTTCAATAAGGGTGAGATTATGGCATTTTCAAAAGAAAATCGAAAAGGTACAATCTCTGGAATTATATTTGTTGCTATTTTTGCAGCAGCAGCAACTATGATTGCAGATTTACAAGCAATTAAATCATTAGGAATATCTCCACTGGTAATCGGTATCGTATTAGGTATATTTTATGCAAATACTTTACATAACCATGTGCCGAGTGCGTGGGGGACAGGTATAACATTTTCAGGGAAAAAGATTCTTCGTTTTGCTATCGTTTTTTACGGTTTTAGAATTACATTCCAAGAGATTATGGATGTGGGTATGAGTGGTTTTATGGTATCACTTATTATGCTTGCAACAACGTTTATTTTAGGTTCATACCTAGGGTATAAAATTTTTAAAATGGACAAAGATACATCAATGCTTACGGCTTCTGGTGCTTCAGTATGTGGTGCAGCAGCAGTTTTAGCAACTGAACCGGTTCTAAAAGCTGAGGGACATAAAACAGCTGTTGCGGTTTCTATGGTTGTATTATTTGGGACAATTTCAATGTTCCTTTATCCTGTACTTTATGCAGCAATTATTGAACCGGCAACCGGCTTTCTACATATGACTCCTCAAGAGTTTGGTATTTACGTTGGTGGTACTATTCACGAAGTTGCGCAAGTTGTTGCAGTTCCTGCATCAATCCAAGGTGCTCCGACAGATATGGCAAACTCAGCTGTAATCGTAAAAATGACACGTGTTATTATGATCGCTCCTATGCTTATTCTTTTAGGAATCTATCTTTCAATGGCTGCTAAGAAAACTGGTTCAGCTGCAGGCGGTGTAAAACTTGTTATCCCATGGTTTGCTGTTTACTTCATCGGTATGGCAGGGTTTAACTCGCTTCAATTAGTACCAACTAACATCGTTAGTGTTATTAATGAGATCGATACTTTTCTTTTAACTATGGCTATGACAGCTCTTGGTATGGGAACAATTTTCTCTAAATTTAAAGGCTTAGGTTTAGCTCCTCTTTATACTGCTGGTGCAATGTTCGTTTGGCTTGTAGTTGGTGGATTTATCGTAACTAAACTTGTTGTTGCAACTTTTTCTTAATAGTTAACAAACCCTTTTAATAGATCTATTTGAAAAAAGAGTATATAATCTAACAAATAGATTGAAAGAAGGGAAAAAGATATGTCAGCTTTACCGGATACGCTTAACTCTTTTTGGCTGTGGCGCGAAGTTTACGGTAAGCTCGGCATCTCTAATCCTGCATACAAATATTGGAAAAATTCCAACACACTTAAACTCAACAATAAATATCTTTTTATTCAAAAAAATACATTGCCAGAGAAACATCAGCATGTTGAAGAGATTTTAACAGATCTTTCAGGCTATCTACCGATTAAATATGCTTCCGATCAGCTTCATGTAAACGAACATATTTTTTTAACTGATAAGATGAGATTTTATAAAGAGTTTGAGTATAAATTTGTTGAAGACGTAAAGTTTGTAAACATCAAAAAGTTCTTTAAAGAAAACGGTATTTTAGTACCCAGAAATGCAATTGTCCAATTGGGACGTACAAAAGATCTTGAAATTACTCCGGAGTGCACTTTTTATAACCTTAAAAATGATTACGGTATTGTGGTGTATTAAAGATGGGTAGTTTTTTTATAGAGTTTCGTGATCCGCTTTTCTCTATTATTATTTTTTTCTCCATAGTCTTTGCAATCACTTTTATATCTTACTGGTGGGGAAGATACAGAAGAAAAGAGGATTCAAAAGATATAGATAAGTTCGTAGAACAGTTTCGAACACTCCCTTCAAAAAATGAACTCCAAGTACTGATCTCCAGCGGTGCACTGTCTCAGAAGTCTTGGTTATTACTCGCAAATGCTTATTATAAAAACGGTGATTATGAAAAAGCGATAGAAATTTATAATGAGATTTTACAGGTAAGTAAAGAGACAGATACTAAAAAAACAATGTTTTTACTAGGAAAGACATATTTCCGTGCAGGATTTTTAGAACGTTCAAAACAGATCTTTTTAGAGATACTAAAAAAATATCCTCGGACACCGGAAGCCTTACATTACCTTTTGTTAGTGCATGAACAAATGAAAGATTATAAGTCGGCTTTAGAGGTTTTAGAACCTTTAGATGAACTGGGTGAAGACATATCGTTGGATCGTGAATATTTACAGGCCTTGAGTATTTTAAACGACAACAAACTATCAGATGAGATCAAGTGTGAGAAACTTTTGGTTATATATAGAGAAAATCATAACTTGATCTATATGATTTTTGAATATCTTTTCCGTGTCGATCAAAAACTGGCTTGGGAAAATTTGGATCACTCAAAAAGCGAAGTTCTGGTACAAGTATTGTGGAATTTAAATCCTAAAGAGTTGAATTTAGATATAATTTCACAAAGCGGTTATTTAAGAGAACTTTATAGTGCAAGAGGTGATCTGAATTTAGCAAAATCAAGTTCAACTTTTGAATTAGATGTTTTGATAAAGCTGGATAAAAAAGCAAATGCAACGCTCAGTTTTGAATATGTGTGCTCAAGTTGTAAAGGGACTTACCCGTTTGCTTTTAATCGCTGTAGTGCCTGTCATGCTATTGACAGTGCAACTATAGACATTGCACTTACTAAAGATTATATTAGGGAATTTGGTGAAGAAAGTAACTCTTTTCAGTGATGGAAGTGCATTAGGTAATCCTGGACCTGGTGGTTTTGGAGCAATTTTGCGTTACGGTGACAAAGAAAGAGAGATTGTCGGAAGTGAACAACATACTACGAATAACCGAATGGAACTTCGAGGTGTAATTGAAGGCTTAAAAGCACTAAAAGAACCTTGTGACGTAGAGATCATTAGTGATTCATCTTATGTGGTCAAAGGGATTAATGAATGGCTGGAAGGCTGGATAGCAAGAAACTTTAAAAAGGTCAAAAATCCTGATCTGTGGCAGGAATATATAGAGGTCTCAAAACCACATAAAATAAATGCTACTTGGGTAAGAGGGCATGATGGTCACATTGAAAATGAACGGTGTGATAAACTTGCCAGAGACGCTGCGGAAGCAGTCAAAAATTTACAATGAGGATACAATGCACAAAAAAATAGATACGTTAGAGAAAAAGTTAGGATATGAGTTTAAAGATAAAAATCTCATTATCGAAGCGCTGACACATAAAAGCTATAAACAGCCCTACGATAATGAGCGTTTAGAATTTTTAGGCGATGCGGTACTTGACCTTGTAGTGGGGGAGTACCTATTTAGAAAGTTCCGTAACTCTGATGAGGGAAAACTCTCAAAAATCAGAGCTTCACTTGTAAATGAAACGGGATTCGATAAATTGGCCAGAGCTCTGAATTTGGGTGATTATATATTACTTTCAAATGCAGAAGATAATAACGGTGGACGTGAGAAGTCTTCTCTTCTTTCTAATGCATTTGAAGCAATAATGGGTGCTATTTATCTTGAAGCCGGTTTGGAAAAGGTTCAAGAGATAGCGATAAAACTCATTGAAGAGAATCATGAAGAGATTTCACTAGATTCTCTCTTTAGAGACTTTAAAACGACATTACAGGAACTTACACAGGCTCGTTTTGGTATTACGCCTGAATATAAAGTACTTGCATCACGTGGACCTGATCATAAAAAAGAGTTTGAAGTGGGTGTATATATTGAAGAAAAAGAGTATGCAAGAGCTGTTGGAAAAAGTAAAAAAATAGCTCAGCAAGAAGCGGCAAAATTTGCAGTAGATATGTTAAAGAAGGACAAATAATTGAATAGTTTCGGATTAAAATTAAGATTTTCGACGTTTGGTGAGTCTCATGGAACTGCACTTGGCTGTATATTAGACGGTGTACCGGCAGGTCTAGAGATAGATGAAGCATTTATCCAAAGTGAACTTGATCGCAGAAAACCTGGTAAAAGTGAATTTGAAACGGCAAGAAAAGAAGCTGATAAAGTAGAGATACTAAGCGGTGTATTTGAGGGTAAAGCAACGGGGACACCTATTGCAATGGTTATCTACAATACAAACCAAAAATCAAAAGACTATTCAAACATTAAAGATGTTTTTCGTCCAGGTCATGCCGATTTTACATACTTTCATAAATACGGATTAAGAGATTATAGAGGCGGTGGAAGAAGTTCGGCTAGAGAAACTGCTGCACGTGTAGCTGCAGGAGCAATCGCAAAACTAATGCTAAAAGAGTTAGGTATTGAAGTTTTAAGCGGTATCAGTGAAGTTGCAGGGATCCAAGCAAAACAATACAACTATGAAGGTGTAAAAGATAGTATTATTTATGCACTTGATTCTGATGTAGAAGAGGCACAAAAAGCCGCTATTTTAGAAGCAAAAAATAGACATGACTCTGTCGGCGGTGTAAGTCGTGTAGTAGTTAAAAATGCACCTATAGGGCTAGGGCAACCATTATATTATAAACTTGACGGTGTCCTTGCTGATGCTATGATGGGTATTAATGCTGTTAAAGCTGTTGAAATAGGTGATGGATGTATAAGTGCAAAAGCTCTTGGATCACAAAACAATGATCAAATTCGTGCAAGAGGTTTTGAATCAAACCATGCAGGTGGTATTTTAGGTGGAATCAGTAACGGAGATGATATTGTTCTAAACGTTTATTTCAAACCTACCCCGTCAATCTTTCAAGAACAACATACGATTACTACGACAAATGAAGAGGTAGACTTCTCACTTAAAGGACGTCATGATCCTTGTGTTGCGATTCGTGGGACTATTGTTTGTGAGGCTATGGCTGCTTTAGTAATTGCAGATATGGTTTTATTAAATATGGGTTCAAAGATGGATGGGGTTATTAAGTACTATAAATAGTAGAAAAGGATAAGAGGATTATTATTCCTCTTCGTCCTCATCTCCAAACTCTGCTGACATCTCTTTTTCATATGCTGCATCTTTTTCTGCTTGGAGTTGTGCATCTGTTAGCACTGCTTCATGGAGAAACTCACCGAAAAATGTTTTAGGCTCTTCATAAGCTAAGAAGAGATACGTTCCAACAATAAGACCGATACCTGCTAAAGAAGCAATGATAGCTTGCATTGGATTAAACGTTTGAATAGGTTCTTTAACACGCACTTCACATACACCACCTGGACAGTGTTGAGGGTCTTTTCTCGTAATCCATTTGTAAATAATACATCCTACACAGATAGAAAAAGCACTTTCTAAAAATGTAAGTAAAAGACAAACTACACAGAGCATAACTTTATAGAAAGTGATCTCCCAGTGTAGAACGAACCACCACATTAAAGGAAGTGAGATAAGCCAACCAAGTGTATATGCAAAACGTTTTTGTAAACCTCCTACATATTCAGGCTTTTGGTTGCGAACCATATATTTACCCATAAGTAAAGATGGAGCATATTTTGGAGTAAAAAGTCTTATAGTGAAGTCTAGAAATAAAAATGTTAAATATACTTGTGCAACTATGATATGGTTATATCCTATACCAACAAAGATAACAATCATGCCAAGTGTTCCTAGTATCCCTGCTGCTGCTCTTGCTTCTCTTTCATTCATGACAGTAACATCATATCCAGGAACTTTTTCTCCGTAGTCCCATAAAAAACTTTGTAAGTTCAATATATATCCTTTTGTGACTTTATCAGCTTATAAGTGAGTGTAACATCAATTTTATATAAATAAAATTAATAATATCAAATAGTTATCACATCTCCAATTTTTATTACTGAACGACCGCTAACTACTTTAGCAAAGATGCCTCTATCTGTTTTTAAAACTTTTGGAAGCTTAGAATCTACACTTGATAGTCCTTTGCACAATGTACAGTTTTGTGTAATTTCTAAAGTGGTCTCACCGATTTGAAGTTGTTGCCCAGGTAACAAAGAATAAGGATTGATATCTACTAAAATATTTTCTCCTAAAAGACCATATTCAATATCTATACCTTCTTTTTTTGCCAATTCGTAACTATATACAGATGCAATTAATACTGAGCGAAGAAGATCTTTTCCATGAAACTTGTCTTCTAAGACACCTTCATTATCTACATTGATAGATTCAGGTGAGATTCTAGTTTTCTTTTCATCATTACATGTAGTAAATAGTTTTAAAACTTTACCTGTTTTCATAGCTTTTGTCTCTTATCTATAAGATGAGTATTTTCATCTATATAGCCTGTTTTCTTTTTATATTCATCAATTGTCATTGTTTTATATGCATTTGTTTTCATGTACTGTAAGATGAGTAAGAAATCTTTCTCTTCAATATATCCTACACTGGCATGTTCTAGCTCTCCTGAATCATCTAAAAAAAGTACAGAAGGGAAAAAGTTATATCCCATTTGTATCGCAAACTCTCTAGGGGTCATTTTATCACCTTGATAGATTATTACATCTTCAGTGAAAGAGACATTGATCACGATGAAATTAAAGTTTTTTTCTATATAGTTATGTACATCTTCGTCGTCAAACGTAAATTCTTCGAGCTTTTCACAATATGGGCAACCAGTTCTATGAAGATACACCATAGGGCTTTTGTTTGTTGTTTTTGTTTCAATTGCTGCTTTATCTAGGTTAATTGTTTCAGCAAATAATTCTAATTGTAAACTTATAAAAATAGATAGGATAGTTATAAAAAATTTTTTTGACATTAAAATAAACCTTGTTTGTATATTATATGAGAGAGATATTATAGGAAGAAGAAGGTTCCCCTTGAAGGGGAAAGAAGAGTAAAATTATTTAATTTTACCATTCCCTTTCAATGTGTTACCTTTTCTATCAACAGCAACGATTTGAACTTCATCACCTTTAGCACCGATTCCTTTTAAAGAGAATGCGAAGAT
>NZ_JARXNQ010000008.1 GCF_029872055.1 Sulfurimonas sp. C5 | reverse complement strand
ATCTTCGCATTCTCTTTAAAAGGAATCGGTGCTAAAGGTGATGAAGTTCAAATCGTTGCTGTTGATAGAAAAGGTAACACATTGAAAGGGAATGGTAAAATTAAATAATTTTACTCTTCTTTCCCTCTTCGGAGGGAAAATTATTTAGTATTTAATTCCTGTTACGCTTCTTACTTTTTCAATAAGTTCAGAAGCTACAACTCTTGCTTTGGCAGCACCGCTGTTTAAAATATCTCTTACTTCATCTTGATTTTTTTCAAAATATTCACGTCTTTCTCTGTATGGTCTGAAGTATTCCCAGATTACATCATGTAGGTAAAGTTTAAAATGTCCGTGCCCTTCTCCACCTTGTAGATAACGATCTTGAAGTGCTACACACTCTTTCTCATTTAAAAAGAGTTTTGCCATATTGTATACATTACACTCTTCATACTCTTTAGGAGCTTCAAGAGGTACGTTCTCTGTTACGATCTTTTTAATAGTTTTTAGCTGTTTTTTCTCTTCACCAAAAATATTTACCGTATTACCGTAGCTTTTTGACATTTTTTGTCCGTCAATTCCAGGAACAGTAGCAACATTTTCAGCAACTTGATATTCAGGAAGTTTAAATATTTCACCGTATTCATTATTGAACTTGATTGCAATATCACGTGCTATTTCAACGTGTTGAATTTGATCTTTTCCAACAGGAATAACATCTGGTGAGAAAAGTAATATATCAGCCGCCATAAGTACAGGATAAGAGAAAAGTGAATGATTTGCTGCTATCCCTTTGGCAGTTTTGTCTTTGTAGCTGTGAGCACGCTCCAAAAGTCCCATAGGTGTAAATGATGAAAGTACCCAGTAAAGTTCAAGAACCTCTTTAACATCTGATTGTACCCAAAACGTCGATACATTGGGATCAATTCCTAAAGCTAAAAAGTCAGTTGCTGCTTGCATAGTTAATTCACGCAGGCGAGCACCGTCGCTTAATGATGTCATAGCATGATAGTTTGCTATAAACGCGAAGGTTTCATTTTGTTCTTGAGCATCAACCATCTGCTTGATCGAACCAAAGTAGTTTCCTAAGTGCAGATCTCCCGATGGTTGAATCCCTGTAAAAACTCTCATATATACATTCCTATAATTTTTTTTTCGTATTATACTAATCTTAGCTTTATTTTGCTATTATTTAATAAATTAAAGGGGTACAAAGCCCTATATAAAGGATGTGTCATGAGTTTACAAATTCGTGCAAAAGATATTACATTAACTGACGCTACAAAAGCTCACATTGAAGGTGCTGTTGAAGCATTTAGCAAATATACATTAGAAATTACGAGCATTGATTGTGTTGTAGCAGCTGAGAAAAAAGGGGTAATGGTAGAGTTTAACGTAAAAGTAGCTCATGCTAAACCGGTAATTATTACACAACATGATGATGATTTAGATACTGCAATTGATCTTGCAATTGAACGTGCTACAAAAGCTCTTCGTCGTTTACATGACAGAGTTGTTTCTCATGGTGCTGAGTCTTTAAAAGACTTAGAAGTAGTTGATGCGTAAGTTTTTTACGCATCTATTGATACTTTCAAGTTTATTTACAGCTTCTTTTGCAGAAGATGTGGATAAATATTCTATGAGAGTTGCTTGGGGTTATGCAAGCGAAAAAGATTTGGGTGATATTCTTCTCAATGCCGACTTGTCTTCACAACAAAAAAATTTAACTATGATCGCTATTGACGGCGGTTACCTTCTCTATCCGAACATTTCCGATCTTCCATTTGACCTTTATTTAAAAGGTGGTTTTTCTTATTTTAATGAAGATAAACGCGATGATACCTATGAAGCTCTTGTGTATTTAAAGCTTTTGTACAATCTGGACTTTTTAGATAACAGAGTAAGATTTGGTTTTGGTGAAGGAGTGTCATTAGTAAAAGACAATCTTGAAACTGAGTTAATAGAAGCTGATAGAAGAGGAATAAGGTATGGAAGATTCCTAAACTATTTAGATATTACTCTTGATGTGGATTTAGGAAAACTGTTTCGCTATAAACCAATGGAAAACTTATATTTCGGTTACTTACTAAAACATCGTTCAGGTGTATTTGGACTTTTTAACGGTGTTCACGGTGGTTCAAACTATAACTCTTTTTATTTAGAGAAAAACTTTTAATAAGGATTAACAAGTGTATGATTGGATTTTATGGTTTCATGTAATCTCTTTTATCTCTTGGTTTTCCGCTTTATTTTATCTTCCCCGTTTATTTGTTTATCATGTTGAAAATATTGATAACAAAGGGTTTGTTGAAGTAGCGAAAATACAAGAATACAAACTTTTTAAGTATATCGGTGTACCTGCAATGTGGGCAACACTCATAAGCGGTGGTTACTTAGCTTACAGCATCGGTTTTGCAGGTCATGGATGGCTGCATGCAAAGATAACTTTTGTTGTTTTACTGGTTATCTATTTTTTCTCAATGAATAAGTATAGAAAAGAACTCGAAGCCGACATTTGTACAAAAAGTGGAAAGTTTTTCAGAATGTATAATGAGATACCGACACTTTTAATGTTGGTAATTGTAGCAATGGTAGTTTTTAAACCTTTCTAGCCTTTGGCTTCGTCTTGAGCGTATAGAATTTTTTTCAAAGAAAAATATTTACGGGAGCTCAATATAGAGACGAAGTTATTCCCATAGGGAAAACTTTATCTTTCACCCTTTTTCTTCGCTTTAAACAGAAGTGGAGTCCCTTCGAAATTAAACGCTTCTCTAAATTTATTTGCCAAATATCTTCTATATGTAAAATGGAGCCCTTTCGGTCTGTTCATAATCAATGCAATTTTCGGTGGTCTTGTTTCGTATTGTGTAGCATAGTAAATACGAATAACCTGTCCGCTAACACTTGGCAGTGTATGGCGGCGAAGTGCACGTTGAAGTACTTCATTAAGCTGTGAAGTAGAGATTCTTTGTGTATAGTTTTCATTAATTGAGAGGATCATGTCGTAAAGCTTATCAACTCTTTGACCAGATTGTGCCGAGAGTGTAATAATAGGTGCATATGCTAAGAATTTAAATCTGTCACGCACCTCTTTAATAATCTCGTCATGTTTTTGTTTATCTGATATATCCCATTTGTTTAAAACGATAATAGCTGATAAACGGTTTGAATCAACTAGTCCTGCAATTTTTTCATCGAGATCTAAAAACGGTTGACTCGCATCGAGAACTACTAAAGCCATATTTGCATTTTCCAGCATCTCTTTTGTACGGAGAAGTGCGTATTTTTCAATCCCCACGATTTTTCCGCGGCGGCGTAGACCTGCTGTGTCCACAAATGTGATTTGTTTGTCCTGGTAAGTGATAGTCTCATCAATCGGATCGATTGTAGTACCGGAGACACTGCTTACAACTGAGCGTTCTTCGTGTAAAAGAGCATTTAAAAGTGAACTTTTTCCAACGTTTGTACGACCGATAATAGCAACTTTGATATGGTTGTCATCTTCAGGATTGTATTCTTTTATATTATCGTTTTCTGCAAAGATAGAGTCATCTTCAAAGATCTCTTCACCATCTTCTTCATCCCAATAATAGAAGCCGTCCTCTTCATCATCATGTTCATACTGTGCAAAGAACTCTTCATCACTTAGTTCTTCATCATCTTCGTTATGAACTGTATCATTTTCATCTTCCTCTACAATTTTGTCTTCATCAGGAAGTTTGTCATACACCCACTCTAAAAGTTCTACAGTGTTTCTGTTATGTGCGACAGAAATACCAAATATTGCATCTGTTCCAAACTCATAGTATTCCCAGAGCTTTTCTTTCATTTTATCATTATCGATTTTATTGACAACAAGAGCTACATCTTTACCAAGTGTTTGCAGTTCATAAAAAAGTTTTTTGTCTTCCTCTTCCGGCAGGCCTTTTCCATCAACCATGTAAAGGATAATATCTGCAGCATAGGCAGCTTTTAAACTCATCTCTTTAATTTTGTCAAACAGCTCACACCCTTTATCAAGTCCACCTGTATCTAATAGTTGAGCTTGCTTATCTTTGATGATCGCTACTTTTCTTTTAATATCTCTTGTAGTTCCGGCCATGTCGGATGTAATAGCGTCACGCTTTTTAACAAGACGGTTAAACAGTGAACTTTTTCCGACGTTTGGACGACCGATAATAGCGATTTTTTTCATAGGGTGAGCCTTAAAAGAGGTAATTTTTATTGGAATTATATCTAAATTTGAGATCCAATTAAATATAATGTCGCATTACAATTTGACATATTTTTTGAAAACTTGTTTTTAAGAGTGTAAGATTTTGTATTTTAAGTGAAGGGTAAAGATGTGTAAGCCGATTATAAAGTGGGTTGGGGGTAAACGTCAACTCATAAAAGATCTCAAAAGATTGATGCCGAAAAAATACAACAGATATTTTGAACCGTTTATAGGTGGAGGCGCGCTCTTTTTTGAACTTAAACCAGAAAATGCTTATATCAACGACTACAATCCGGAACTCACAAATCTTTACACGACGATACGCGATAATCCGACGGAACTCATCGAAGATCTGCAACAACATAAAAATGAATCAGAATATTATTATGAGATGAGAGCTCTTGACAGAGATAAAAAAGTTTTTTCAAAATTAAACAATATTCAAAGAGCCAGCCGTTTTATCTATTTAAACAAAACAGGTTTTAACGGTTTATACAGAGTGAACTCCAAAGGGGAGTGCAATGTTCCATTTGGAAGATATAAAAATCCAAAGTATTGTGATAGTGAAAATATACAAGCGTGCAGTGAACTTCTGAAAAATACCGAGATCAATAACGGAGATTTTGAGTCGATAAAAGAGCATATAAAAGAGGGTGATTTTGTTTATTTCGATCCCCCTTATGTCCCTTTAAATGCGACATCAAGCTTTACAGGTTATACAGATCAGGGCTTTGATGAAGATATGCAGTTTCGACTCGAAGAGTTATGCGAATATATTGATAAAATCGGTGCGTATTTTATGCTTTCAAACTCCTCTGCTAAGTATGTATATGAATTGTATAAAGACTACAATATTCATGAAGTAAAAGCGACGAGAAGCATCAACTCGAACGCTTCAAAAAGAGGTAAAATTACGGAAGTGGTTGTTACAAACTACTAGGGTTTGAAGATGCATAAAGTCTCTAATAACGAAGCCTGGGAACATATATTTGATGATCTAAAAATTTTAGGTTCTATTGAGAAAAACGGCTTTTTTGATATCTCTGCAGAGGAGATCAAAAAAAGAGACGGTAAAGAAGCCCGTTTAATGACTAAAGTCGATCATAAAGAGCATCTTCCAAAAGTAATGCAGGAAAATTCCCTTTCTATTTTAGCAATTCAAAATGGTATGTACAGGATTGCAAAAACAGATCCTTTTATCTATATCCAACAAGAGCCGCAATGTAAGATTAGAGTTATCCAACAACCCAAAGATCTTCTTTCAATCGATCCTCTTAATTTAAAAAGTGAATCGGCAGCACTAGATATAGCTATGGTTTCAGGGATGATGGATGAAGTTTTTCAAGAAGAGACACAGTTGACTATTCGGGGAAGACTTCGAGGGGAACTCAGTTTTACTTTAAACGGTATTACCTATGATGTGGAAGGTGTCCAAATAGAAGTTGACGGCGGTTATGAAGGACAAAGTACAGTCAATCTTGTAGAAGCAAAGATAGGATATAGAAACAACATCAATATCAGACAGCTTCTATATCCGGAACTGTTTTGGAAAAAACAACTTCAAGGGCAAAGAAAAGAGATAAAAAGTTTTATCTTTTATTACCAGGATGATATCTTTCGTTTTATCCCTTTTTATTATGACGGAAATACCAGCAGAGTGTTGGATGCTGAAGAAAAAGCATTTCGTTTTGAAAGAAAAAGCTCTTTTACACTGAATGATTTAGAAGAGAATTCAAAAATTTTGGTTGATCGTGACATTCCGTTTCCTCAAGCGAATGATTTTGAAAAAGTCCATGCTGTTTTTTTAAAGATTGCCAACACACAGCATCCTACAAAAATGGAAGTTATGGGTGAATTTGATATTGTTGCAAGACAGTACGATTACTATTTAAATGTATTAAAATGGATGGGAGTGTGTACAGAATTTCAGGGGGAACTTTGTTTAACAGAGAGAGGTGAGTATTTACTCTCTTTAAATATTGAAAAAAGGCTCGAAGAGTTTGTCCGTATAATCTTTTCAGAACCTATCTGTTTTGCGCAACTAAAAGGCAAAAAGCAAAATGAAAATGATTTTGAAAGTTATGGTTTACAAGGTACTACAATTGAGAGAAGATTACAAACTGTAAGATCGTGGATAAAATATTTTAATAGATTTTTTATAAAAGGCGTCCCGAAACAGGGAACGCTTTTTTAAATTTATTCTGTAGGGAATTCTTTGTCTAATTGCTCAAGTGCTTGTTTCGCTTGAAATTGCTGCCAAAGTGCTTCATCATTTTTAAAGCTTGTTTTTACAGCATCTTTTACTTCTTTATTCACTTCACTTTGAGGAACAGTTACCAGCATATAGATAGCACCTGATGGAGCTTGCCACATATTTACCATTTTTGAAGATTTAAGATCAACTTTTGCAACTTGTTTTGTTACTGCAGTAGTTACTTTATCTACTGTTTCAGCAGAACCGTTTCCTGTAGCACGAGTGAAGCCTTCAACTTTGTCTTTTACTTGAGTTTGAATTTGTTGGGCAAGGTCACTTCTACCATTCATAAGAGCCACTCTTCTCATATGCGCAATACCTGCAGCAGATTTTTCGGCAACACCAACACCTGCATAATATCCAGGAACGTCAGGAATACAAGTCCATGTCGGTGCAAGAATATTTTCTTGTTTACATTGAAAATCAGCAGAAACTTGATCTTGAGCTTCCGGTTTTGGTTTTTCTCCACAAGCTGTTATAAAAGCAGCAAGTGTTAAAGATAAAGCCACTTTAGAGATGTTAGTCATCATTTTTTCCCTTTGTGTTTATATGTCTTTATAGTATACTAGCATAATTCTTTAGCAAAAATTATTTTGACTAATTAAAATTAATTGATAGGAATATTTTGAAACATTATTACACATACCAAGAGTTTAGAGAAGATACGAAGAGATTATTAAAATTGTTAAAAACTGAACGATATGATGGGATAGTGGCAATTTCAAGAGGAGGATTGACACTTTCGCATTGTATTGCTGAAGGTTTAGATTTAAGAGACGTTCAGTCTATTAGAACAGAACTGTATGATGATATGACAAAGCGTGACGTGATCAAACTTTTCGGTGAATGTAAGTTTGAGCATCATAAAAAAGTTTTAGTTGTCGATGATATTGCAGACAGTGGTGAAACTTTACAGTTTGTTATGAATCATTTAACACGAAACTATGAAGGTGTTACATTTGAAAGTGCAACGCTTTTTTATAAAAAAACATCAGTGTATGAGCCGAATTTTTGGATCAAAGAAGCTAGTATGTGGATAGACTTTTTCTGGGAGAGAGACTATAAAGAGGAGTAAAATTATACTCCCCTTGTTTTTTTGATCAACTCGTAGGCTTGATTGATCTCCTGAGTTTTGGCTGTTGCTTTTTCCATATGCTCTTCAGAATGCGTTTGTGATGCAATAATATCCGGATGGTATTGTTTGATCAGTTTTCTATATGCTTTTTTAATCGTATCCATATCATCGCTTTCATTTACACCTAAAATATCATAGGCATTTTTTGTAGAGTGTTGCGGTTTAATGTTTTTGATCATCTCTTCAAAGTGATCAAAGATTTGGTGATAAATTCCAGGGTTAAATCTCAATGCTTCAGCAATAGTTTTTAATAGCTCTTCTTCTTCACTTGAAACATTTCCATCGGCAAATGCCAGTTGTATTAAAAAAGCTACAAATTTTTCTTGTTGAGTTGTGTTTTTTCGCGTAGCTTCACCTAATCGTGCAGCTATCTCTTTAATATTGTCTTTACGATCTTTTTCAGTATTGAAAATCTCTTTTAAGATCTCACGAGTTTTTTCAGGTTCTGGGAAAACTGCAGATACATCATCAAACATAAGTCCCACTAATTCTGCTTCTAAAGTATCTACTTTCCCGTCTGCTTTAGCTACTTTTGCTACAAGGGCAACGAAAAGACCAAGGTCACTGTTTTTTATTGCATCGGGTGAAGCCATATAATCTTTCATACTCTCTTTTGTATAGGCTTCATAGGTTGAATAACTTTTAAACACATAGTAAAAAATAACACCGGTAAGTAAGAACATTACTAAATATGCCATGCTGTTTTTGCTCCTTAGCATAGGTTATAAAAAAATTATAATACAAAAAAGAGGATAATAGATGTACAATTTCAATTATGAAAAAAATTTTAGAAATTAATAAGGGTGTGCTTTATATGCTCATCGCATCCTTTACTTTTGCGATTATGGGAGCATTTGCCAAACTCGCTTCAGACTCAATGAGTTCACTCGAAGTAGTTTTTTTTAGAAATATTGCCGGTGTGATATTAGTCGGTATTGCGATCTATAAAAAACCTTTACAAAATAAAGGTGGTAAACCTTTTCTCCTTTTTTTTCGCGGTTTTATGGGCTTTGTAGCTTTACTTGCATTTTTTTACAATATTGCACATATCCCTCTAGGCGATGCAATGACCTATTCAAAAACCTCACCAATATTTACGGCTATTTTTGCCTGGATGTTCTTACAAGAGAAGTTAAGTGTTAAAGCCTGGGGTGCTATTGGGCTTGGCTTTATAGGAATAGTGTTTATCACTCAGCCTACAGGTGTAGGTTTTAGCAAATATGATCTGCTAGGAATCTTTTCAGGAGTAGGTGCGGCACTTGCATATACTTCGATCAGAGAGTTGAAAAACTATTACGATACACGTAGTATTGTACTTTCATTTATGGGAGTAGGGACATTGGGACCTATAGTTTTATTTTTAATTTCACCCTTTTTAAACATGCCTGAACTAGATTTTATGTTGGGTGAATTTGTTATGCCTCACGGTATTGTTTGGTTTTATGTATTGGCAATGGGAGTATTGGCAACTATTTCACAACTTTTAATGACAAAGGCATATGGCTATACAAAAGCGGGAATAGTAGGAACTGTTAGTTACAGCAACATTGTCTTTTCTATCATGGTAGGTATGTTGTTGGGAGATGCTTTTCCAAGCATGAGCACTATGATAGGAATCGCTTTGATTATTATCGCTGGAATAATGGTGGCAAGATCAAAATGAGTCTTGATTTAAGTGTAAGGTATTATTCAGAGTCAGAGATAGATAAAAACAAGTATGATAGTGACTTTCTCTATGGAGAGTTCTATGAAGAGGGTGATGAAGAGTACTATTTAGATGATTACAGTGTAAGTATGGATTATCGCTTAATAATTTCGGCCATAGAAGAGGAAAGCAGACTTATGTGCATGCAATTGAATTCTTCAAGCATTTTGAGTTTGCTTACCTGTTATGAAGGTTGGAGCGGATTTAACAATGAAAGCTATGTCCTAAGTAATACGGGAGACTCATTACTTTTTGAGAACGGCTACGATGAAACTGAAGTGATAGCTGAACTTAAAGACAGGGATCTTCAAAGATATAAAGAGGATGTTTATAAATCATATGAAGAAGTTCAAAAGTATTTGCAAAGGGATTCAAGCAATTATATAGCAAATAAAAACCTGTTGATTTTGGAGATGTTAAAAGATCTTCTTGAGCATAAAGATTCACGTCTACATGCTGACTTTGATTAGTTTATAAAAGAGCAAAAAATCAAATTAAGTCCTTATTAGAAAGAAAAGGGTATAATTATAAAAATTTTATTAAAGAAGATATTATGAAACTACTTGCAGGACCGTGTGTCATTGAGAGTGAAGAAAATATTTTAAGAATAGCCGAAGGGCTGAAAAAATATGATGAAGATGAGAGTATAGACTTTTACTTTAAATCAAGTTTTGACAAAGCAAATCGTACATCACTGAACTCTTTTAGAGGGCTTGGCATTGATGAAGGGCTTCGTATTTTACAAAAAGTAAAAGACGAATTCGGCTATAAAGTTGTAACTGACGTTCATGAGTCTACTCAAGTTGCTCAAGTTGCTGAGGTTGTAGATATGCTACAAATTCCTGCATTTTTATGCCGCCAGACAGACTTACTTGTGGCGTGTGCCCAGACAGATAAAGAAGTAAATATTAAAAAAGGGCAGTTTCTTTCAGCTGATGCAATGAGATATCCGCTTTTAAAAGTACTTGAGACTCGCGGATGTCATGAAGCAACGTATGAAAATTCACAAAAACACGGTGTTTACCTTTGTGAGAGAGGAAACTCTTTTGGTTACGGCAATCTTGTAGTAGATATGAGAAACTTGGTAATTATGAGAGAATATGCACCGGTTATTTTCGATGCGACACATTCTGTTCAAATGCCTACAGCCCAAGATGGTAAAACAGGCGGAGATAGTTCAATGGTGCCGTATTTAGCAAGTGCGGCAGCAGCTGTAGGAGTTGACGGATTCTTCTTTGAAACACACTTTGATCCGAGTGTAGCTTTGAGTGACGGGCCAAATATGATAAAATTAGATCAATTAAACACTTTAATTGAGAAGATTAAAAAAATTCAAGCGATATAAATTAAAGGAAAACGATGCAAGTTATTGAAGGTAAATTAAGAGCTGTTGAAGGTAAAAAAGTAGCAATTGTAAGTACTAGATGGAACCACTTTGTAGTTGATAGACTAGTTGAAGGTGCTAAAGATGCATTTTTAAGACACGGCGGTGATGAAGCAAACCTGACACATATTTTAGCACCGGGTGCATTTGAGCTTCCAATGGTTGTTCAAAAACTGTTAGAGAGCGGAAAATATGACGGTGTATGTGCATTAGGTGCAGTTATCCGCGGTTCAACTCCTCACTTCGATTATGTTTCTGCAGAAGCGACAAAAGGGATTGCAAGTATGAGCCTAAAATATCAAAAACCTGTTTCATTCGGTCTTTTAACAACAGATACTATCGAGCAAGCAATTGAAAGAGCAGGAACAAAAGCAGGGAACAAAGGTTTTGAAGCTATGACGGTAGTGCTTGAAATGCTTGACCTTTACGAGGTGCTTTAATGGCTACTAGACATCACGCAAGAATGGCAGTTGTAAGCTTATTATACGCTTACGATTTAGGAAACGGAAATATCGCTGAACATACAGATGAAATTCTAGAAGAGAAAAAAATTCGTAATAAACAAAAGGATTTTGCAATTTCATTGTATGAAGGTGTAATGGAAAAATTACCTGAATGTGACAAAGCGATTGAAACACATTTAAAAGAGTGGGATTTTGAACGTCTTGGTGCAATTGAAAGAGCGACACTGAGATTAGCGGCTTATGAAATTCTTTTTGGTGATCTTGACAGTGCTGTTATTATTAACGAAGCGGTTGAAATTACAAAAGCATTTGGAACTGAACAGTCTCCAAAATTTATAAACGGTGTATTAGACGCAATCTCTAAAGACAAAAAGTAGTCTCATGAGATATTTGACACTAGTAGTAATTCTTACTCTAAACCTTTTTGGTTTAGGTGAATGTGTCTCATGTCATCAAGAACAAGCAAAGTTTATGACAAGTAAATGTACAAGTTGTCATACACAAACGCTTGAACACCAAAAAAACAAACTTCAAAAAACATCTCCGGTTACATTACAAAACTTTAAAAAATTTTCCAATGATGACAACCCCGTATGGTTGAGTTATCAAGGATTACTACAAAAACATTACGGCTCAAAAGAGCATTTTCATATGCAAAGTGATATTCACTTTCAAAAGGGTATGAGTTGTCAGGATTGCCATACTTCAAATGAAATGCATAATGATGATTTTTGGTCTTCAAAAAGAGAAAGTGAAATAAAGTGTCAAGATTGTCATGGAACGACAAAGAAGTATCCATGGGAACTTGGTATAGAAGGTAGCAAGATTGCAAGAGGTGTTTTTCAAGAAAATAACGTAACATATCTTATAAGCAGTACAGGTACGTCACTTGTTAATGTCTTAAAAAAAGAGCAGACAGTTACGGTCATTCTAGCTTCTGGTAAAGAGCTGCAACTACAACCATTAAAACTACTCAAAAAGAAAAAGCAGCTGTCTAAACATGCACTGGCATCAATGGAATATATCAAAGGGCACTTGAAAAACGTATCATGTTCAAGCTGTCATGCGGTATGGATACCTCAATTTTTCGGTTCTGTAACGACAACAGATTTACGCGTAAAAAAAGTAGCAAATCAAGTAACAAAAACTTCTATGCTTATGAGATGGGAAGAGCCATTTTTAGCAAAAGATCAAAACGATAAACTTCTGCCGGCAGCTCCCAATACACCTTTAAAAACTATAGAAATAGATAAAAAAGGAAGAATTGTTGAATATTGGGAAAAAAATAAACTTATACCGACTGCTCCGCATACTATCCAAAAAGCTTCACGAAGTTGTGAATCATGCCATACTTCATCTAAGGTCTTAAACGGTAGTCTTGACCTAGGAAGTTTTCAAGAAAATAACATTACACACTTTAATTTATCTAAAGTTTTTACTGCTGCACAACAAGATAAGCTTGATCGTAGAGGGGTTTGTTTATCATGTCATGAAACAATTCCAAGCGGGGCACTAGCAGTGTCGACAGTATCGCATATTTCACAAATGATGCTGCTGGATATTGATGAAAAAGAGCATCAAATAATACTAAGTAGAATTCTAAATATGAGTGCTTGGTTTCAGATTATTTTAGTATTATTCGTTATTTTAATATTAGCCTATATACTTTATACTATATTCATAAGAAAAAAATCTATTAATCCTAGAAATAAGGGTTGGAAATAACAAGAGCGGGACAATGCAAAAGAGATTAACAAAAGAAGAGGCACTTGACCTAATTAGAAATGCCGATTTAAAAGAGTTAGGTCGTCTAGCAACACAAAGAAAAAAGGAGCTTCACCCTGAAGGTATTACTTCATTTGTAGTTGACAGAAATATCAACTATACGAACATCTGTTGGGTTGATTGTAAGTTTTGTGCCTTTTACCGCCACGAAAAAGATGCTGATGCATATGTACTAACATTTGATGAGATCGATGCAAAAATTGATGAACTTTTAGAGATCGGTGGAACTCAGATCCTTTTTCAAGGGGGAGTGCATCCAAAACTAAAAATAGAGTGGTATGAAGATCTTGTAGAGCATATCCACACAAAATATCCACAGATTACCATTCATGGTTTCTCTTCTATTGAAATTGACTTTATTGCCAAAGTTTCACGCATCTCTGTTGAAGAGGTTCTAACTCGCCTGAAAGCAAAAGGTCTGGCTTCTATTCCGGGAGCGGGAGCTGAGATTCTTTCAGACAAAGTAAGAGATATTATCGCACCGAAGAAAATTGATGCAGAAGTATGGGTCGATATTCATAGAAAAGCGCATAAATTAGGAATTAAGTCAACGGCAACAATGATGTACGGAACTGTTGAGAGCGATGAAGATATAATTGACCATCTTGAAATGGTAAGAAACTTGCAAGATGAAACAGGAGGATTCCGTGCGTTCATTATGTGGAGTTTCCAAGGAAAAAATACGGAACTGTTACGTCTCCTTCCGGATATGCCAAAACCATCATCAAATCGTTACTTGAGACTTTTAGCGGTGGCGCGTCTTTATCTTGACAATGTACCGAATATTCAAAGCTCATGGGTAACGCAAGGCCCGTATATTGGTCAAATGGCTCTTCACTTTGGAGCAAATGATTTAGGCTCTACGATGATGGAAGAAAATGTAGTAAGTTCCGCAGGAGCAAGTTTTAGAATGGCTAAAGATGAGATGCTTCATCTTATCCGTGACGTTGGTGAAACGCCTGCAATTAGAAATACGGCGTATGATATTTTAGAGACTTTTTAATGAAGTTTTTTCTAGCACTTTTTTTATTAGGACAGATTTTAATGGCAGCAAAGATTGACAGCATAGAGATAAACGGAATAAATGTACCGGTTATTTTTGAGGAAGATAAAAGACTTCCTCTAGTAACTACACAGTTGATTTTTCAAAATGCGGGAAGTATTCGTGATACAAAAATAGCAGGTCTTGCAAAGTTTTCATCAAGAATGCTTAATGAAGGGACAAAAACTTTAGGTGCAAACGGTTTTGCAGAAGAGCTTGAATCTCGTGCAATCCATATCTCTGCAAACTGCGGAAAAGAGACTTTTGTGATCGAGGTCAGCTCACTTAAAGAGGAGTATGTAAAATCTCTGAAATATTTAAAAGAGCTTTTAAAAGATCCAAACTATAGTGAAGATGCTTTACAAAAAGTACAAACGACTATGATTGGCGGGCTTTCTCGTAAAGCAAATGATTTTGATTATATTGCCGCAGTTGAGTTAAACAAACTTCTTTTTGAAGGGAGTGTTCTTGCACAACCAAGCAGCGGTGAGATTGATACAATAAAAAAGATTACTCTTAAAGACGTTAAGAAGTTTATCGAGCAACATATTTGTCTCTCTCGAGCAATCGTTCTTGTTGGCGGTGATGTTACACTTGAAGATGTGAAAAAACAGATGGGTAAAGTGTTACAAGCTCTGCCAAAAGGAAAAGCTGAAAAACTACCGCACTTTGATACAAGTGCAAAATCTAAAGAATTAGAACTTGATAAAGAAACACAACAGGCGTATATTTACTTCGGTTCACCGTATAATATGGCTGTAAGTGATGAAGATTACTATAAAGCTAGAGTAGCTACTTTTATCCTTGGAACAGGTGGATTTGGAAGCCGTTTAATGGAGGAAATTCGTGTAAAACGCGGTCTTGCGTACAGTGCATATGCAAGAGTTGAAGTTACAAAATCACGCTCGTATTTGACTGGCTATTTACAAACAAAACTAGAATCAAGTGATGAAGCTAAAAAAGTTGTTCAAGAGGTCTTTAAAGACTTTGTCACAAAGGGTGTAACTGAAGATGAACTTGAACAAACAAAAAAATTCCTCCTTGGAAGTGAGCCTTTAAGAGTAGAGACTATGAGTCAAAGACTTAACCGCACGTTCCAAGAATATTACAAAGGTTTTGCACTGAATCATTCACAAGAGGAATTAGAAAAAATTTCTGCTTTGAAACTCGATGATCTCAACGAATTTATTAAAAAACATACAGAGATACTACAACTGAGTTTTGCAATAGTAACGAAAAAATAAGTACTGTATGACGCAAACACTTATAGGGCAAATCGATCGCATCCTTTTTGAGGATGACGGTTTTATAATTGCAGTACTTAAAAGTGGTGAAAAAATCAGTGGTACGTACTACGAAAGTACTGTTGAAAGCATCAAAGACTCTGCCGTTACTCTACAAGGGTATTGGGAAGAGCACAAAAAATACGGACGCACTTTTAAATTTGAATCTCTCAAAGTGAACCAAAATGAACTCTTTTTCTTTTTAAATAAAATCATCAAAGGTTTTACAAAAAAACTCTCAGCTGATCTGATCGAGCATTTCGGACGTGAAGAGTTAGTAAATATATTAGATAATGATATAGAAAGACTTCTTGAATTTAAAGGGATTAAAGAGAAACGTCTTAAAAAGATTCAAAGCTCTTGGAAACAGTTTCGTTCAATGAGAGAACTGGGAGAGTTTCTAAGTCCTTTTGATGTTTCACCGGCACTGCTTACAACCATTGCAAACGCTATGAAAGATGTACAGGAACCTTGTGCAAAGATCAAAGAAAATCCCTATGTGCTTACAAATATTTCTGGCATTGGTTTTAAACGTGCAGATGAATTGGCATTGAAAATGGGTGTCGCAGTTGAGGATGAAAACCGTCTGAGTTCTGCAATGGACTATGTACTTTTAGAATACTGTGAAGCAAATGGAAACAGCTGCATTGCCAAAGGGATTTTATTTTCAGCACTCGATGAACTGCTCTGTTTTTATAACAAAGAGAATCTATATGAAGCTATCTTGGTTGAACGTGTGGCAGAGCAAAGCATAGTGCTTATGAAACACGACAGGGTTTCTCCCGCAAGACTTTATGATGCCGAAAAGTTTTTATATGATACTTTTACAAAGCGTGCGAAACTTGATAACGGCGGTTTTGTAAAAGATCTTGATGCTTTTTTAGCGGATCAAGAACTGAAACTTGGTGAGCAGCAAAGAAAAGCGGTAGAAGCGATAAATCAGGGTGCAAGTATTTTATTTCTTGTAGGATATGCGGGAACCGGAAAATCAACAACTTCCAAAACAATTCTCAATCTCTTAAATACCCGTTACGATAAAAAAGAGATTATTACTTGTGCACTTAGCGGGATCGCTTCACAACGTATTAGTGATACGACAGGGTATGAGAGTGCTACGATTCAGTCTCTTTTAGTCAAGCATGAAGAGAGTGACAAATTTCCGTATTCTGTTGTACTGATTGATGAAGCGAGTATGATCAACTCCTCACTGTTTGCAAGATTGATGGGAAAAATCTCTAACGGAGCGATTGTAATTATTGTAGGGGATGACGCACAGCTCCCTCCTATCGGGGCAGGAAACGTACTTAGTGATGTACTTGAATTACAATTGGCACCCATTGTAAAACTCACACAAATTTATCGTCAAAGTGAAGATCAGGCAATTACGTTAATAGCAAACGATATCCGTCAAGCACAAGTACCTGAATATAGAGCAAAATATGAAGACTTTGAGTTTATAGATGTTAATATTACCAACTATTATGCTTTAAAAAACCAACTTTCACAAGATGAACTCAAAGATCTTCGAGAACAAAATGCGCAACATATTATCTCAGAGATTTTGCATAAAGTGATCGAGTCGATCGAAAAAGCTAGATACAGACTGAACAACAAACAGATCAAAGAGTATCTCAATTACTTTCAGGTAATTACACCGATGAAGGGTGGGAGTTTAGGGACAACAAATCTCAATAAAATTCTGCAAGAGTATTTTAACCCGAATCCGAAGAAGTGTTTTAAAAAGGGAAGTGTAGAATTTCGTCTGATGGACAAAGTGGTTCACACAAAAAATGAGAACATGACCTCATGGAGTTCTGAAGGTTTTAAAATGGGAGAAGACTCTGCTCAAAGACGTATTTTTAACGGGATGAGCGGACTGCTTTTTAAGATCGAAGAAGAAGATGAACAACTGTTCGTATACTATCCGAATGAGGATATTGTAGTACAGTACGAATATGATGAAGCAAAAAACTATCTGATGCTTTCCTATGCTCTGACAATTCATAAAGTACAGGGGATGGAGTATGATATAGTAGTGATTCCGATGAGCTTCAGCCATTATATTATGCACAACACAAAGCTAGTTTATACAGCGATAACAAGAGCAAAACACAGGTGTATAGTTATTGGGGAAAACGGTGCATTTGAAAATGCCTGTAGACGTGTAGAAAGTACCAAAAGAGATACGGTACTGCTTGAACTTATATAAAAAAGGATAGAAATAGTATAATGATACAGAGGTATCCAGAGATGAAAAGTGTCAAAAGAGAAAAACTTCCGTGGGAAGATCCAAAGTCAAGTGAAGAAGAACCTAAAGCAAAAAAATTGATTGAGGCTTTGCAAAAAAGTCCGACTTATCAAATTGCTTTTGAAGATAAAAATTTTTTAAATTCAAACGATACAAGAGGTATCAGACTTGAACTAGACTACATAAAAGCTGAACTTGCAATAGCAGAGATGGGCATAGAACATACTATCGTTGTGTTTGGAAGTGCAAGAATTGTAGAACAAAAAACTGCTTTTGAAAAGTTTAAAGAGACAGAAAAAAGGTTAGAAGAATCTCCTGAAGACAGGGATTTATTACGTGAGCTTTATGTTGCAGAGCGTATGGTGGGTAAAAGTATTTATTATGAGGATGCGAGACGTTTTGGACGACTGGTAGGTAGCAGTGGAAAAACTCCCGGAGACTGCCGTATAACTATTATGACGGGTGGCGGTCCTGGGATTATGGAAGCAGCTAATAGAGGCTCTTTCGATGTCGGTGCAAAATCAATAGGTTTAAATATCTTACTGCCGCATGAACAGTTTCCAAACCCTTATATTACGCCTGAGCTTTGTTTTAAATTTCATTATTTTGCCGTCAGAAAGATGCATTTTTTACAAAGAGCAAGAGCCCTTGTTATATATCCTGGAGGCTTTGGTACATTTGATGAACTATTTGAAACGCTAACATTGATTCAAACAGAAAAAACGGATCCTATCCCCGTGGTTTTAGTTGGAAAAAGTTTTTGGGATAGGGCGATAAATTTTGAGTTTTTAAAAGAAGAGGGTGTGATCTCAGCCGAAGATATGAATAGCTTTGCTTTTGTAGATAATGCAAATGAAGCATGGGAGTATATTTTAAATTGGTACAAAGAAAAAGGGACACCTCTAATTTAAAAATAAAATAGTAAAATTTCAAAAAATCTGTATGGAGATAGAGATGGTAAAAGTTGCTGCAATTCAGATGCAAATGAGTGAAGATAAAAGTAAAAATATTCAAAAAGCAAAAGAGTTTGTAGAACAAGCTGCTAAAAATGGTGCTAATATTATCCTTTTACCTGAATTGTTTGAAGGGTATTACTTTTGTCAAGATATGGATGAAAAATATTTTTCATGGGCACAACCATTAAAAAACAATCCGATAATTGCAGAGTTTATCCCCTTGGCAAAAGAGCATCATGTTGTCATCTTAGTAAGCTATTTTGAAAAAACAGAGGATAAATATTTTAACTCGCTTGTTGCTATCAATACAGACGGGACAGTGATGGATAATTATCGTAAAACGCATATTCCCGATGGTCCAGGATATGAAGAGAAATTTTATTTCACTCCTGGCGATACTGGTTTTAAAGTGTATAAAACAGAGTTTGGAAATGTGGGTGTGGGGATTTGCTGGGATCAGTGGTTCTGTGAAACGGCACGTGCACTTACACTTATGGGTGCAGATATTATTTTCTATCCTACAGCTATTGGAAGCGAGCCTGAAATTCATCTAGATTCAAAAGAACACTGGCAACGTGTACAGATGGGACATGCGGCAACAAATACGGTTCCTGTAGTAGCTGCAAACAGAATCGGGACTGAAAAAGGGGCCTCTTCTGAGCTTACTTTTTACGGTTCATCGTTTATCACTGACTATACAGGAGAAAAGATAGCTGAAGCGAGTCGTGATCAAGAGGAGATCATCTACGGTGAATTTGATTTTGCAGAGAATGCAAAACAAAGAGAGTACTGGGGACTGATCCGTGATCGCCGTCCTGCTATGTATTCAAAAATTTGTAAATAAAGAATGGGACTCAGTAGAAATCACGTTTCAAAGACTACTCTTTACAGAACTTACATTTTTTAAGATTTTTCACTGTAGAGATGTTTCTTGAAAACTCTTTAGAGCATTTTGCACATCTAAAGCGAACTTGTTTTAGCCATCGCCTGCCATCTTTGGATCTTTTACGATTGATGAGCTCAAATCCGTTAATGACATCTCCTACAGAATATGTGCATCTTTCGGGATTATTGATATTTGATTCAAGCTCGTTGGCGTTTTGGATCTCTTTGAGCTTCCAAGATGGAAGTTCATCCTCTTCAAATTCTTCAGTATCAATGGTGTATTTATCAGTCATGATTTTTTATCAAACTCGTAGCATCATTTTTCTAATACGATGTAGGAGCATTTTAATTCTAATTTTAATATAGCTTGTTTCTTGAAACTTCAAACTGCTCTCCTTTGTTAGCATTTTCCCATAAAAAATAAAGCATCTTTATATATTTTGCAGATTGTCATAATTTTTCTTATGTTTAGAGCAGGACTAGTTATTAAATATTTTCTTGAAGTATTGAGCATATTCCAAAACTTACTGGTTTAGTAACAGTCTATTTTAGTGGGGACATTCCAGTTTAGACAATTACAATTTTGTCGTTTACTAATTATTAACTCACAAAAGATTACAATTTTGTCATGAAAATGAAATCGTTAGTAGTCATTCTGCTGGTAGCATTGTTTACGATATCTTTAGAAGCACAATTATTTGTAGATAATTCTTCAGAGATGGTGTTAGTGGAACAAAAAGTTTCAGAGATATCTGATGTCTCAGAAGAAACTGATGATAACGATAGACTATTTTTTAACTTTTACAAAAGTGTAATCGATTCTCATGTTCTAGTAAAAAAAATAGATTTTCATAATAAACTTTCAAAGCAAGAATTTCTCTTAAAAATTCATAAACCTCCTAAAGTTTTATAACTATCTACTCCCAATAACAAGTTTCAAAATACATTATAGACATGAGAGAAAACTCTGTCTAAATAATTACAAATTTAAAATATAAAACAAAGGAAAAAATATGAAAAAAATTCTTCTATCAGCAATAGTTTCGGCTAGTGTTTTACTCACTAATGTTCAGGCACAAAGTACTCACATAGATTCAATAGAAGTACAAAATACTTTTAAAAATAGTTATGATCTGATCGAGCTTAAAAATGCTTTTAAAGATGCAGCAGCAGATAAATCATGGGTACTTACAAATGAAGATGCAAATAAACTGACTTTTACAAAAAGTTTTTCTGAACGCAAAAAATATTCTAATCATGCAGCACATCGTCCTCAACAACATACTCATATATTCCCTAGAAAAACGATATCTGAAACAGTTACATTAGATGTAAAAGTTTCTCAAAACAGTTTTACTATGAATCTTGGCGTTAAAGATAAAAATTCACGAATAGCTGAGAAAGCACAAAGTTGTGTACAAGAACTACAGAACTCTTTTTATGCTAATGTAGCGGCAAGTAAGTTATAAAACATCTACTATAAAAGTAGTATTTATTTTATTCCAGGACTGTTAATAAAGTTTTCAACAGTCTTGGATAATTCAACAAAAGTGGATAGTTACAACATACATAATTAATCAACTTTATGATTTAGAATATTGAACAGTGCATTACCTTATTATAGTCGTTTTGACGATTACATTTTTAATTCCAAAATGCTCTTACTTGCGGAGCATAAAAAAAACTATGAACTTCACATGTTCCAAAAAGTATTCATAATTATAAAAGTCTAAATTCTTTAAAGTCTTTAGGAGTTTTGGAATGAAAAGTTATTATTTAAAATAATCTCTTCTAGATCTTCCAGTTTCGCACTCGTGATATTTTCAAATTGAGTGCGGTTAAATGTTTGCTGTCTTTTGGCAAGCTGGGCAGTATGTATAGCAATAAGCTGTACCATCTCCTCTTTTGTTATTTTCCCGTCAAGATACTCTAACACTTCAACTATTCCGATAGCTCCCATTGAGTTAGGCAAGCGAGTATATTTTTGCTCCAGATAAGCTATTTCATCAATTAGCCCTGAATCAGCCATCTTTTTTGTACGAAGATTAATACGTTCTCTCAAAGTTTCTCGATCTACATCAATATTGAAAATCTCCAAGTTTTTGATAATCGGTTTTGGCGGATTTTGTTTGAACCATTCTGACGGTGAAAGTTTTGAAGCTTCATAGATTAGTAAGGCTTTTTCTATACGATAACGATCATTTTTATCGATATTTTGCATATAATCAGGATCGAGATCGGATAAAAAGCTGTAACAAGCCTGCAGATCTTGTAGTTTTGTTTCAACCTCTTTTTTTACTGTTTCAGTAATTTCTGGAAGTGTTGAAAGACCATCTAGTAAAGATTTTAAATAAAATGATGTACCGCCTACTATTACCAAGTTTTTAGAATAGTTTTGACATTCTCGAATAACATTTTTATATATTTGAATTAAAATCTCTACACTGAAATATTCATTTGGATAGAGTTCATCAATTCCAAAGTGCTTAACTTGTGAGAGTTCCTCTTTTGAAGGTTTTGCTGAGACAATATCAATCTCTTTATAGATACTAAGAGAGTCAATTGAGAGGATATAAGCATCAATTTTTTGTGCAATTTTTATGGCTAAATCACTCTTACCTGATGCCGTTGGTCCAATTATAGCTAGTTCAATCATTGTGAAATTATATCATTTTAATACTAGATTGGTTAAAATATCTAAGACTATAACAAAAGGGGTGGGCGTTTGCAAGATTTAAAACAAAAACTAAAAGACTTTAACGAACTTGTAATGTTTGAACACTCTATTTTTTCACTGCCGTTTATATTTATTGCTATGGTTGTAGCAGCAAACGGATGGTTTGGATTTGGATTACTTTTTCTGGGAGCACTCGCGGCTGTAACTGCCAGAAATTTTGCGATGGGAGTAAATCGTTATGCTGATCGTGATATCGATGCACAAAACCCAAGAACAGCCAAGCGTCCAAATGTTGACGGAAGACTTGATGCTACTTCTATTTTAATTTTCATTGGGGTTAATGCTCTTGCATTTATTGTCGTTGCGTATCTTATTAACCCTTTAGCTTTTCAACTCTCTATACCTATTTTACTTGTACTTGGCTCTTATTCTTACTTTAAACGTTTTTCATCTTTAGCACATATTATTTTAGGGATCTCTTTAGGTCTTGCACCGATTGCAGGTGTTATAGCTGTTACTGCGGAGATTCCTATGTGGTCTGTTCTTTTATCATTGGGTGTGATTTTCTGGGTAGCAGGATTTGATCTGCTTTACTCGCTCCAAGATATGGAATACGATATTGAAAAAGGACTGCACTCAATCCCTTCAAAATACGGGGCTGAATCAACGCTGTTTATCTCCGCTATTTTTCACGGTTTGGCAGTACTTTTTTGGCTGCTGTTTGTTTGGGCTGCTGGGCTTGGATTTTTTGCTTTAGTAGCAGCTTTGGGCAGCGGTTTTGTACTTGCATATGAGCAAAAGCTTGTTCGTCGTGATTTTACACAGATAGATCGTGCATTCTTTACAGTAAACGGTTATTTAGGAATTGCATTTTTTATTTTCATAGTACTTGATAGGATGTTTGCATGAATGAACCTCGTTTAGTACCGGCACCGATTAGTATAGCTTTTAGTGAAGCAGACCTTGATAAAGAAGCATATGAGCGTGAGTATCAAAGTTTAAGTGAAAGTGATGATGATCCTATCAGCCAGTGGCTCAAACTTGCAAAAGCAAGAGGTGAAACAAGCGAGAGTGATCCTGTGTTATTAAACTTGATGGTGGAGTTACACAGAAAAATAGATGCACTTGAAGCCTTTTTGAAAAATGAAACGCCAAAAAGAGTCTCATTGACAACACAGGCAGAAGTTGACTCTATAGGTTTTGAGCATTTTAAATTAAAAGAGGCTTTACTTGAAACGGGTAAAGTTTATTACGGAAGACTTGAGATGCCTGTACATCCAAAAAGAGATGTCGGAGTCTTTTTTGAAGCACAGAGCGATACACTGGCGAAATTTATCCGTATTCACGAAAGAGACGAAAAAGAGTGGGCATCTTATATGACTGCTCGCGAACGTGTACAAATTAGAGAGTTAAAAGAGAGAAACAATTGAATTTAGATCAGATAAACTTCCAATTAGAGTATGTTGTCATTGTTATGGCACTTATTATTTTATATCTTCTGTATTACGTATATACGAAAGATACTACATACTCAAAAAATATTCGCTCGGTTGCTTCTGTTGTAGAAGATTTGAACCGAGAACTGTTTTATCTGAAAAAACAACTCTCTGAAACAGAAAATGCTTTTAAAAGCAATGCAAACAGAATGAATGATGATGAGATCTATCAAGAGATAGAGCGTAATGTGTATGATATGGTACAACCGCTTTCTGTCGCACTGAAACAACTACAGTCTAACATTGAACTTATTGAAGGGCAGATTGAACATAGAATTGCTCAGCTTGAAAGCGGTGTGAAGCAGATCTCCATTCCTACATCTATCCATGCAAACGATGATGAAAAAATTATCTCTCTTTTCAAACAAGGTGTTTCTATTGAAACTATCGCAAAAGAGCTGCACCTCTCTAAGCCTGAAGTTGAATTTGTCCTCAAAATCAATAAAATCAAGTAGAGAAAATGGCCGATAGAAAACTTTTTACTTTGGTTGCTATACTTATAGCAATAAGTATAGTGGTTTCGTATTCTTTAACAGAATATACCGTTTTACTTTTTGATACTGGGGAGTTCCATTTTGCGATCAGGCAAACTTTTTTTGGAATTGTCGGTATCACGCTGATCTATATTCTCTCACTTGGAGATCCGGACAAACACCTAAAGCCACTTGGGTTTACTTTGTTTTTCGGTTCACTGATTTTAATGATCGCAATGCCGTTTTTACCTGAAAGTATAGTTTCAGAAGTGGGTGGAGCAAAAAGATGGATGAAAATTGCGGGCTTTTCTCTTGCACCGGTTGAGTTTTTTAAAGTCGGATTTGTATATTTCTTGGCGTGGAGTTTTTCGAGAAAACTGGGACATCACAACGGGATGGGGATCAGAAGTGAATTTCGCCGTTTCCTACCTTATGCGGTAGTGTTTGTTGCAGCTATGTTTATCATCGCATTTTTACAAAAAGATCTTGGGCAGGTTGTCGTTCTTGGCGGTACTCTTCTTTTTATGCTTATTTTTGCAGGAAGCAGTTTTAGGTTTTTCTTGACAATTTTGGGCGGTATTTTTTTAGCAGTCGTACTCTTTATCTTAACTGCCGAGCACCGTATTGCACGTATTAAATCGTGGTGGGCTTTAGCCCAAAATTCCGTTTTGGAACTGATGCCCGATTTTGTTGCCGATAAACTGCGTGTCCCCGTTGAAGTAGAGCCGTATCAGATTGGACACTCTTTAAATGCTATTCATAACGGCGGACTTTTCGGTGTTGGTCTTGGAAACGGTACTTTTAAACTCGGTTTCTTATCAGAGGTACATACCGACTTTGTTTTGGCGGGTATTGCCGAAGAATTCGGTTTTATTGGTATATTATTTGTAGTATTTATTTTTATGTGGATGTTACAGAGAATTTTTAAAGTGGCAAACCGTACGAAAGACGGATCTGTATATCTTTTTAGTATTGGAATCGGATTGGTACTATCGTTCGAATTTTTGGTTAATGCTTACGGGATTAGTGGAATTACTCCTATTAAAGGGATCTCAGTACCATTTTTATCTTACGGTGGTTCGGCAATGCTGGGAGCCTGTTTGGCTATAGGTATGGTACTGATGGGTTCAAAAAAAGCAGATATGAGTTAGGGAAAAGAGATGAAACTTTGTATAACTGGCGGTGGAACGGGCGGTCATTTAATGGTCGCAGAAGCTTTAGTCGAAGCGGCCGTAAACGACGGACATGAAGCTATATTTATCGGTTCTAATAAAGGACAGGATCAAAAATATTTTGCAGAGCACAGCGAGTTCTCACATGTTTATTTTTTAGAAACGACAGGTGTTGTCAATCAAAAAGGTTTTGGAAAAATAAAAGCACTTTATAAAGTTTTTAAAGCCTTCTTGAGAGCTAGAAAAATACTTAAAAAGCATCATATCCAAGCAACTTACAGTGTAGGTGGTTTTTCGGCAGCTGCTGCATCTTTTGCAACACTTTCACTATTTCGTCCGCTTTTTATTCATGAACAAAATGCAAAAACAGGACGTTTGAACGAACTGTTAAAACCTTTTGCAAAACGTTTTATCTCGGCATATGACAACAACTCTTCGATTCAAGGCTATCCCGTAAAAGAGGTTTTTACAAAAACGGCAAGGGTGAGAACAGACCTCAAAACTATCATATTTTTGGGTGGTAGTCATGGAGCAAAAGCTATTAATGATTTGGCTCTGAGTGTTGCCTGGAAACTAAAAAAGCAAGATATCAGAATTATACATCAGGCAGGAGAAGCCGATCTGCAAAGAGTTCAAGATGAATATGCAAAACTTGGAATCGATGATGTAGAATTGTACGGTTTTACAAAAGAGTTACCTGACCTGATTGCAAAAGCCGATCTTGCGGTAAGCAGAGCAGGGGCTTCAACACTTTGGGAACTGAGTACAAACGGGTGTCCCGCTTTTTATATTCCATATCCACATGCAGCAGGGGATCATCAATATTTCAATGCCAAGTTTATTGTTGATAATGATCTGGGATGGTGTGAGCGAGAATCAGAAGAACTCAAATCAAAATTACTCCATGTTATTAAAAATCCTGATCTTGAAATAAAAAGCCGTAAACTTTTAACGTACAATGAAGAAGATGTAGCGATGAAAATGATTAAAGAGCTGGAGGAAACTGCGCATGCTTAAAGAACTCGCACAGTTTTTGGTTGATCAGATTTTTGAATTTGGTTATCCGGGTATATTTATCCTAATGGCTATAGAATCCAGTTTTATCCCTTTTCCGAGTGAAATAGTACTGGTACCGGCAGGTTATCTTGCTTCGCAAGAGAAGATGAGTATTTGGTTGATTGCGATAAATGCAATAGGCGGTTCGATGGTAGGTGCTTTGATTAACTACTATTTGGCTTATTTTGTTGGAAGAAAATTTTTACAAAAATTTGGAAAGTACTTTTTCATTGCTGAAAAGACTCTTCATAAAATGGATGTTTTTTTTGAAAAACACGGTTCTGTTTCCACTTTTACGGGAAGACTTATCCCTGCTGTAAGACAGCTTATATCAATTCCTGCGGGACTGGCACATATGAATATTGTGAAGTTCTCTATATTTACCGCATTAGGTGCAGGCTTATGGGCTATGGTTTTAATCTTACTGGGATATTTTATAGGGGAAAATCAAGAACTTATCAATCAATACCTAAAGCAAATAACATTTACAATTATTATTTTAGTTATAATGTTTTCTATAATTTACTACAAAATTAAAATCAAAAAGGCTTCTTAGATGGAATATATGTTTTCACAAGGTTTTTTAGGAACTAGAGCACCTCTTTTTATGGATGTTGTGACAATCATTGTCGCTGTTTTACCGTTATTGATCTATTCGGCAATCATGCTTGCAAAAAAAGGTTTGTATAAACTGCATGCTGCTGCACAAAACATTATTTATGTTGTTTCAGTGTTAGTGGTAGTATATTTTGAATACGGTGTAAGAGTAGGCGGTGGTTTTGATACTTTTGCTTCAGACGCAGAGGTAAGTTATACGTACGCGCTGTTTGTTTTGATTTTTCATATAGCAATAGCAGTGGCAACTTTCGTATATTGGACATTAACAATCATTAAAGCAAACGGATGGTTCAAAAACAACGAAATCCCGGGTGAAATGACAAACAAACATAAACTTATGGCAATTAAAAGTTTTGTAGGAATCATATTTACATCTATGACTGGTATTTGGGTATACATATCACTATTTATATAAGAAGGAGAAAGAATGATAGAAGTTGGTGCTAAAGCCCCTGAATTTTGTTTACCAAACCAAGATGACGTGGAGATTTGTTCACGTGATTTGAAAGGAAAATGGATAGTATTATATTTTTATCCAAAAGATTCAACACCGGGTTGTACAACAGAAGCGTGTGAATTTACGGAAGCGATGCCAGAATTTGGAAATATGGATGCAATCATTTTAGGGGTAAGTGCAGATAGTACAAAAAGACACCGTAACTTTATTGAAAAACAAAACCTTTCTATTACACTATTAAGTGATGAATCTACAGATATGATGCAAGAATACGGTGTATGGCAACTAAAGAAAAATTACGGAAAAGAATATATGGGGATTGTACGTTCTACATTTATTATTGATCCACAAGGTGTTGTTCAAGCTGCTTGGGATAAAGTTCGTGTTAAAGGGCATGTTGAAGCTGTAAAAGAAAAGCTTTCAGAATTACAAGCTTAGTCTTTTTAAAGTCATTAGATGAAATTAAAAAACAAAACTGCTTTCATAACTGGTGCAAGTGCCGGCATAGGGAAAAAATGTGCCATAGAACTTGCAAAGAAAGGGACAAACCTTATTTTACTTTCAAGAAGATACAAAAACCTTGAGAAATTAAAAGTTCGTCTTGAAAAATATGATGTGCAGGTAACTATCTATAAAGCTGATGTTGCAAATTTTAAAAAGCTCCAAAAAATAGCTGCAGAGCTTGAAGAAAAATCTTTATTTCCAAATATTCTAATTAACAATGCAGGACTTTCACAAGGCTTGGATCCGATTGACCAAGCCGATGTTGAAGACTGGAATAGGATGATCGATACAAACATCAAAGGATTACTGTATATCAGCAGACTTATTATCCCTATGATGAAAAACTTCAAAGATGCACATATAATTAATTTGGGAAGTATAGCTGGACGTGAAGTGTATGCAGGCGGAAATGTATATAATGCAACAAAATTTGCAGTACACGCACTGAATAAAGCTATGAATATAGATCTTTTCGGAACAGATGTGAAGGTGACAAATATTGCACCAGGTGCAGTAGAAACAGAATTTTCTGTTGTTAGATTTCATGGAAATAAAGAAAAAGCAGATAGTGTCTATGAAGGGTTTAAACCTTTAAAAGCCAAAGATGTAGTTAACTCTGTTATATTTGCTTTGAGACAGCCACGTCATGTGAATATACAAGAGATCTTTTTAACACCGACTGCTCAGAGAACAACTTACCTAACTTACAAAAATTAATATAGATTATGTAGATACTTCTATGAGATTAAAACTCATAGAAGTTGAAGAATTGAGCCAGAAGTAGGCTCTAGAATTTATATCTTAAGTAGAAGCGGATATCTTGCGCTTTATCTACAGTTGTAGCTGCTTGAGTACCCGTAAGATCTGAAATTTTATATGGAGTTCCTGTCGAATCTCCAAAGAATCCATTACTTCCAGTGTAATCATAATCGATATATGTATAACGTATTTGCATAGATAATATCTCATCTACAAGGTATTCTGTAAAATATGCCTCATAAGCATTACCGCGAGCGGCAACTTTTGAACCTATATTTGTATCTTCAGCATATGTGATGCTTCTCCAGTATTTTGTACCGTGATTAAACTCAAATCCCCATTTACCGTCATCAGTAACTAATGAAGGCATTTGTAAACCAACCCAATAAGAATAACCTTTTTTAGATGTGTCTGAGCCTAACATACTATGACCCTGATGAGGATCAGTTTTACTCATAGCACCGCTTACAAAGAAAGTAGTTTCATCTAGGTAGTCGCTTAAGCCGTTACCGATACCGTTTATCATAAAACTAGCAGTACCACTATAGAGACCACCTACAGTTTCCATACCAGTCATTACACCAGTAAGTGGATCAATATTTGCATCAATTAAATTGTTAGCATAGTAGAATTGTGTATCAAATGTATATTGTCCGTCATTGTAAACTCTGAAAATAAGTCCACCTAGATCAATATTCCCTAAATCACCTTTATTTGTTGCATATGGTGCATTTGGATTTACTACACCCGTAGTAGGATTTGCAGAGAAAAATTTAGGTGCAGCATTTGTACCACCGCGACCTGCACAGAATTTTACATACATCCCTTTAACACCAGTAAGTTTATCAAGTTTAAATAAAGAGCTTAAACCGTCAAACTCAACATTGATAGAATGTCCTTGTGGTGATGCAGCATGATCATCATCTCTTAGATTAATAAGGTGACCATTAGTTGAAGGACGGCGACCGATACTGAATGTCCATGGAATGTCAGTCCCTAAAAATGTTGAGTTCTTATATAAGAAGTAAGCATTTTTTACACGGAGTGTATCATCGTATGCATTCTCATTCGTAATCCAGTCAAAAGTTTCAAATGGTGTCAGATTACTTCCAGAACCACTTCTTTGTCCAAATGCTTTGTTGTAGGCAAGCTGTCCATGGAAACTAATTTGGTGTGAAGCTGCCCAATCCATATTTAACCATAGTCTATTTGTCATTAAGGCATCATTTTTTACTTTAGAACCGTCAGCCATTTTGTAGTTAAGATTTTCAATAGCATATCTATAATCAACATTAAACTTTAAATGATTTCCACTCGTAGCTCTGTTGATTTCAGAAATACTTTCTTCCATCTCATCAAATGCTTCGATAACATCAAATTCATCATCACCTGATTCATCATCCGCATTGTCATCTGAGGAATCATCTTTAGCATCCTCATCATCCGCTTCCGAATCATCTTTTACGCTCATCTTAACAGATTTTTTTTCTGCTTTCAACGCGTCTAGTTCTTTTTGCATACTTTGCATTTTTGCTTCCATCGCTTCGAAGCGATCATACATTGATTCAGCTGATAAATTACTCCCAAGAATAGTAGCTGATGCAACCAATGATAATAATAAAGGCTTATTCATCTCTTCCCTTTTTGTATTACATTTATTAATACATTGTGCATTAATTGTGTTACTATACATAAATAAATATAAATCTTTTTTTAAATAGTGTGATAAAAATATAATATGTAGTATATGGTTTTAAAAAAGCTTAAATTAAACATAGTTTTAGTATAATTCGCGGATTTTTCTTCCATTAGTGGATGAAAATATTAACAGGTAATGTCAAAAAAGTTAGTGCGACCTCTTCAAATATAAGAGTCATCGTTAGACATTTTCCAAAGCTAACTAACATAATTTCTGGCTCAAAATGTAGCCTTTAAAGGACCTTATATGGTAACTATGAAAGACCTATTAGAATGTGGTGTACACTTCGGTCACCAAACTCGTCGTTGGAATCCAAAAATGAAAAAATTCATTTTCGGTGTTCGTAAAAATATCTATATTTTAGATTTACAAAAAACTTTACGTTACTTCCGTAACACTTACCAAATCGTAGTAGACGCTGCTGCTGAAGGTAAAACTGTACTTTTCGTTGGTACAAAAAAACAAGCTCGTAACTCTGTTCGTGAAGCTGCTATCGCTTGTGGTATGCCTTACGTAGATAACAGATGGTTAGGTGGTATGCTTACTAACTTCCCAACTATCCAAAAATCTATCCGTAAACTTGATGTAATTTCAGAAATGCAAGAAAATGGACAAATCAACCTTTTAACTAAAAAAGAAGCTTTAATGCTTTCTAGAACTAAAGAGAAGTTAGAAATGTATTTCGGTGGTATCCGTGATATGAAAAAACTTCCAGATATGCTTTTCATTATCGATGCTGCTAAAGAACACACAGCAGTATTAGAAGCAAAAAGACTTGGAATCCCAGTTGTAGCTCCACTAGATACTAACTGTGACCCAGACCTTATCACTTACCCAATTCCAGGTAATGATGATGCTATCCGTTCAATTCAACTTTTCTGTCGTGAAATGGCTGCTGCTATTAACGAAGGTAAAGCTTTAAGAGAAGGTGGTGCTGACAATTCTGTTGAAGAGGCATCTGAAGAAGCAGCAACTGAAGAAGTGGCAGCTGAAGAAACAGTAGAAACTACAGAGGAAGCGTAATTATGGCAGCAGTAACAGCAGCAATGGTTAAGGAGCTAAGAGAAGCAACTGATGCTCCAATGATGGATTGTAAAAAAGTTTTAGTTGAAGCTGATGGAGATATGGAAAAAGCGAAAGAGCTTCTAAAAGAAAGAGGTATCGCTAAAGCAGCTAAAAAAGCTGATAGAGTAGCAGCTGAAGGTCTTGTAGGTCTTAAAATTTCTGATGATTTCTCTAAAGCTACAGTTGTTGAGATTAACTCTGAAACTGACTTCGTTGCTCAAAATGAAGGTTTCAAAGATTTAGTTCTTAAAACAACTGAAGAAGTTTTCAACACTAATCCTAGCGATGTTGAAGGTGTAATGAATACTGAATTCGGTTCATACTTCACTGAAAAAGTTGCAAAAATCGGTGAGAAGATTGAACTTCGTCGTTTCGGTACTTTAGAAGCTGAAGACGATACTGTTGCAATGAACGCTTATGTTCACTCTAACAACAGAATCGCTGTTATCGTAAAAGCTAAATGTGACTCTGCAAAAACTGCTGAAGGTATGAAAGATGTACTTAAGCAAGTTGCAATGCACGCATCTGCTATGAAACCACAAGTTTTAAGCTACAAAGATTTCACAACTGAATTCGTAGAGTCTGAAACTAAAGGTCGTATCGAAGCAATCAAAAAAGAAAATGAAGAGTTAGCACGTTTAGGTAAAACACTTAAAAACGTTCCATCTTTCGTTTCTATGGTGCAATTAACTGACGAGATCATGAAAAAAGCTGAAGAAGATATCAAAGCTGATCTTGCAGCTCAAGGTAAACCTGAAAAAATCTGGGACAAAATCATCCCTGGTTCACTTGCTCGTTTCGTAGATGATAACACTACTCTAGATAAAGAGCAAGCATTACTTGACCAAACTTACGTACTTGACGATAAAAAAACAGTAGCAGAGGCTGTTGAAACTGCTGCTAAAGCTCTTGGCGGTACTGCTGAGATCGTTGACTTTATCCGTCTTGAAGTTGGTGAAGGTATCGAAAAACAAGCAGATGACTTCGCAGCTGAAGTTGCTGCACAAATGGCTTAAGCTTTTTAGCTTAGCCAACCCTCCTTATATTACTCCCTTTTTATAAAATACTTTTTTTCTTTTTTTACATGCTATAATCGTTATATGCAAAAGTCCGATAAAACAAAAATAGTGATCATTGGCGGTGGATATGCCGGTTTAAAAGCTTTACAAAATCTTTGTAAAGATCCTAAATACGAAATTACTCTGATCGATAAGAATGCATACCATTTTATGCAGACAGACGTTTATGATCTGATCGCAAATGAATATGATTTTGCACAAGTCTGTGTTGATCTTTTTACGTACTGCACTGGGTTTAAAAACGAAGTCACTTTTCTAAAGCAAGAAGTGAAAAATGTAGACTTCAATAATAAAAAAGTAATTACAGATTCTCAAAGAATAACTTACGATTATCTTGTTATAGCTGTAGGTGCTCAAACTAAGTTTGTCTCAAGTATCAGCGGTTTAAAAGAGTTCGGACACGGTATTAAAGCACTCAATCGTGCAATGTACTTTAAACAAAAGTTTGAGATGAGCCTGTTTCAAAAAATAGATAAAGAGGGGAGTTACTGTAAACCTCTAAGCATTGTAATAGCAGGAGCAGGACTCAGCGGTGTTGAAATAGCAGCACAAATGGCCTCATTTGCAAAAGACTTTTATGAACAAAATCATTTTTTATGTAGAAAACTGAGTATTGTTTTGATTAACTCTTCAGAGCATATTTTAAAAGGCTTGGATAAATATTTAGTTGAGTGTTCCGAAAAACATTTGGAAGAACTTGCCGTGATAATCAAAAATAATGTGAGAGTTGAAAGTCTTACAGAATCACATGTAACTTTGAATAATGGTGAGATTTTAGAGATGGATTTTATGATTTTTACCGGAGGTATTGAACCAAATGGTGTCGTGGCAAATCTAAAACTTTCAAAAAACAAATTCGGCTTTTTGGAGATTAATGAGTATCTTCAAAGTGTGGATTACGAGGATGTATTCATCGTAGGAGATTGCTCAACATTGTATGATCAAGATAATAACAAATTACCCCCGACGGCAGACATAGCGGAGCAAATGGGTACTTTGGCAGCAAAAAACATTAGGAAAATGGAGAAAAAAAAGCAACTTCTAAAAAGCAGAATCAAACAAAGAGGAATCTTGATTGCACTTGGTAGAAACTATGCTTGTGGAAAAGTTTATGGTATCTACTTAAAAGGGTGCATTGCTCATCTTATGAAAAAGAGCATAGAGAAAATACATCTGTATTTCTTGGATAGACAATCAAAAAAAGGGTGCAAAAAAATATTTTGTACTCCACAAGATTAATTTAGTAAGTTTTTACTATAATCTTTTTATGGAAATTTTAGAAGCAAACAACCTTTCCCATTCATTTGATTATGAACTCTTCAAAGATGTAAATTTTTCTTTAAATAAAAAAGAATCTATAGCAATCATTGGTATTAGCGGAAGCGGAAAATCTACTTTATTACATATAATCTCTTCACTATTAAAACCGCAAAGCGGAAGTGTAAAGCTTTTTGGTGAAGATATATATATGTTAAAGCAAAACAGGTTGGCACAAATTAAAAGAGATAAGATAGGACTTGTATTTCAGTCACATTATTTGTTCCGTGGTCTTTCTGCTTATGAAAACTTAGAAGTTGCAGAGATCTTGTCAGGACAGCCTATCGATAATGACCTTTTAAAACGACTTGATATCGCACACTGTATGAAGCAAAAAGTAACCGAGCTTTCAGGCGGCCAGCAGCAACGCGTTTCAATTGCCAGAGTTTTAACAAAAAAACCGCAACTTATTTTTGCTGACGAACCGACAGGAAATTTGGATACTAAAACCGCTCATGAAGTGATGGAGATGTTCTTTGAGTATTGTGAGCAGAATGAAGCAGGTATGGTACTGGTAACTCACGATAACCAATTGGCTCATTTGTGTGACAAAGTATACAGACTTGAAGACAAAGAGTTAAAAAGAGAAAAATAGTATGCAGTGGGCAGTAATATTTAACGATGCAAATGTAGTTGGGTTTTTACTGCTTTTTTTTCGATTTGCCGCTTTATTTTTAGCAGTACCAATTTTTTCCCATCAAAATATTCCAATGACAATCAAAGCTGCCATGGCTTTTTTCTTTACAATAGTGTTTTATTCATCTATGCCGCCACTTACAATCTCACTCGATATTCCCACAATTATTTTGGCAATATTAAGTGAATTTATTTTTGGTTTGGCAATAGGTGTCGCCTTACAACTGGCGTATCATGTCATCACATTCGCAGGGGGACAGATATCGTTTACGATGGGGTTTTCACTGGCAAGTGCAATTGACCCTCAAACGGGTGTATCTATGCCTATAATTTCTCAATTTTTGTCTTTAATAGCGTTAATGGTACTATTTGCACTTAATCTGCATCACTGGGTTCTTTTATTTGTCGATGCCTCTTTAAAAACAGTCCCTTTAGGGGGCTTTTTAATGAGTGAAGATTTTTTTAATTATACGATTCATGCGACATCAAATATGTTCTTAGTAGGTTTTATGATAGCATTTCCGATTATTGCACTCTCATGGCTTGCCGATGTTATCTTTGGAATGCTAATGAAAACGATGCCTCAATTTAATCTTCTGGTCATCGGTTTCCCAATCAAAATTATGGTTGCGTTTGTAGTTATTATTGCTACGATTACGGCAACTATGCTCATTGTAAAAGGGCAGATGCAAGAGGCTTTTAACACCTTAGAGATGTTTTTTTAGTTTTTTTTGATACAATACAGTGATTATTGAAATTAATATAATCGTAGATAAATGTCGAAGGAAAAACAAGTGAAGATTTTACTCTTAAATGATAATCCAGTTGTTACTAAATTAGTTACATTAAGTGCCCAAAAAACATCAGACTCCTTAGATGTTATTGCAAATGTAGATGAGATTGAAACATCTGAAAGTTATGATTTACTTGTTATCGATGATACAAAATATACAGACGGTATATTAGACGAAATTGCTGCAAAAGTAACTTACATTAAAACACTGTTTATTGCTTCTAGAGATGCTGAAAAAGTTGCAAATTTTTCGGCAACTTTGAAAAAACCTTTTTTACCTACGGATCTTGTAGAGTTATTTGCTGTTTTTGGTAAAGAGATAGCAAACGGGGTAGAAGATGTTGCTGCTATAGATGATAGCGATAACGATGAGGAATTTGTACTAGATCACAATCCTGTAACAGATGAAATACTTGACTTAGATGACGATTTAGATGAGCCTTTTGGTGATGACTTGAATTTAGATGACGAGCTAGAAGAACCTTTTGAAGACGATTTAGAATTAGATGATGAAATTGCTGATTTAGACGATGAATTTTTACTTGATGATGAAGAGAGTACAGGTGAAAGTGTATTAGATTCAGAGGAAGCACAAAAAGTTAAAGATCTACTCGATGAAGCGGAAGACGATTTAGAACTGGATGACAATTTTGAAGATCTAGATGAGTTCTCTTTAGAAGACACAGAGGATGAGATCGAAGATCTTGATGCGACATTCGACGAAGAACTGGATGAAGAATTCGGCGAAGAAGCAGAAGAGGAGATCGAAGGTTTAGACGAGCTTGAAGGTGAAGATGAAGAGTTAGAT
>NZ_JARXNQ010000007.1:28976-47205 GCF_029872055.1 Sulfurimonas sp. C5 | reverse complement strand
GGTATCTTCACTTTAGTTGGTACTGTTATCGTTTACTATATCGCAGCTGCTTTAACTGGTGGTGGTAGAGTTGATGAAGAAACTGAACAACTTGGTCTTGATGAAGCTGTTCATGGTGAAAAAGTATTAAACGTATAAAGTAGTTGATTTAAACCATAAAAGTGGTTACAATTTTAAAATCGAAAAGAAGAGCTATAAAAAAAGCTCTTCGAAGAAATGAATGGAGTTTTTAGATATGAAAAGAGTAGAAGCGGTTATCAAACCATTTAAGTTAGAAGATGTAAAAGATGCACTGGCAGAGATCGGCGTAACAGGTATGACTGTAAGCGAAGTAAAAGGTTACGGTCGTCAAAAAGGTCACTCTGAACTTTACCGTGGTGCTGAGTACGTGGTAGACTTTTTACCAAAAATTAAAATGGAGATGGTTGTATCTGATGATATGGTTGACCAAACTGTAAGTACAATCGTTGAATCAGCGCGTACAGGTAAAATCGGTGACGGTAAAATCTTCGTAAGCGATATCGATAAAATTATCAGAATTCGTACAGGTGAAGAGGATAACGAGGCTATCTAGTTCCTCTTTTTCTTTCCCTATTGCATATGCTTTTTTCGCATATGCAAAAAACCTTCCAATAAGCAATTATTTAATCAAAAAAAAATCTTCTTTTTGTTAGACTTACCCTAATTATTTAAAAAAGGGTATATATGTCTGAACTTGATATCAAGTATATTTTTGATACTTTCTTCGCACTGTTTTCAATGGTGTTAATTATTTTTATGGTTCCTGGTTTTGCTATGCTTGAAGCAGGGCTTGTAAGAACTAAAAACGTTTCTTCTGTTCTAACTGTAAATACAATGATTTATACTGTTGCATCTATAATGTTTTTATTAACAGGATACACAATTGCATTTGGTTCATGGGAAAATACATCTATGAGTATTTTTGCAGCATTTTTATTTCAAATGGCTTTCGTTGGAAAAACTGTAAATATTATGAGTGGTGGTGTAAGTGAAAGGGTTCGTATTATTCCATTAATGGTCTTTACAGTAGTGATGGGTGGTTTCATATATCCGTTTATCGTAAATATCAGTTGGGGAGCAGATTTTTTAGCAGATACTATGTTTGATATCAATATGTACGATCTAGCCGGTTCTACAGTTATTCACTCTACAGGTGGTTGGGCACTTTTAGCTGCTATTATGATTATGGGTCCTCGTCGCGGGAGATATAAAGACGGTAAAATTCATGTAATTCCTGCTTCAAATATTCCGCTTGTTGTTTTAGGTGCAATGCTGCTTTGGATTGGATGGTTCGGATTTAACGGTGGAAGTGTCGGTTCAATCTCAAGTGTTGAGAGTGCTAATACGGTGGCTGCAACAATTATGAATACAAATACGGCAGGCTTAGCTGGTGCTTTAATGGCCGGAATTTTAATGTATATGAGATATAAGCTTTTAGATATTACTATGATTTTAAACGGTGCGTTAGGCGGACTTGTTGCAATTACAGCAGGGCCTGATCTTTACGATATGTACACACCTCTTTTAATAGGTGCAATTGGTGGTGCTTTAGTTGTATTTGCGGTTCCTATGTTTGACAAGTTGAAACTTGATGATCCGGTTGGTGCACTTTCTGTTCACCTTGTCAATGGAATTTGGGGGACATTGGCAGTTGGTTTATTTATTGACAAAGTATCATTTATGGATCAATTAAAAGGTGTTGCTGAAGTTGCTGTTATTGTTTTTGTTGTTTCATATATTGTTTTATTTATTATTAACAAAATAGTAAGATTCAGAGCAGATGATGAAGCACAAATTGAAGGACTTGATGTTCAAGAAGTGGGTGTTGAAGCATACCCTGAATTTAAACGTGCTATCTAATTAAAAAGTTGACAAGAAATTCAAAATCTTTTATTTTATCACTGCTGGTACATTTTGTATTGGCAGTGAGTATTTTTTACCTTTATAAAATTTTATCTGCATCCACACAGGAAACACATCTGTGTGCTTGTTGCAGTACTACAATTAATTTAAATACTATTCAAACCTCCAAAGTTGTAAAAACTTCCGAAAACAAGAATAAAGAACAAACAAAAGTTGAAAAAACTGAAAAACAATCAATCAAAGAAATAGCCCAAGAAGTACCGAAACAAGAAGCAGTTGTAAAAAAAGAGATTGTTGTAAAAGAAGAAGTCTCTAAACAAGTACAACAGCCAGATATACAAGCAGTGCAAGAGAACACAGAACAACTGGTAGAAGTAGACCAAAATCTTACACAGAGTGTGCAAAATACAACACAAAAAAAAGATGTCGATACTCATTGTAAAACGGAAGTTATTGCAACAAAAGAACCGCAACATAAAGAAAACAATTATCTATCATTACACGTAAGTGAAATAGTCTCTTTATTGAAAGAGAATCTGTATTATCCGAGACGGGCAAGAATGCAAGGGATAGAAGGTATAGTAACTGTTAAGTTTACACTCTCTACAGAAGCAAAAATTTCAAATATAGAAGTTGTTGAAAGTAAGCATAATATACTCTCTCGTGCAGCTGTGGAAACAATTGAAAATCTTGAGGAAAAATTACCAAAACCTGATGAAGAATTAACTTTAACGATACCGATAAATTACGATTTACAATAAGTTACAATTGGGTTGATTTTTAAGTGATTGATTTATTGAAAATGTATTTGTTAGGATGGTGACCCCACGGAGACTCGAACTCCGGTAACATGGATGAAAACCATGGATCCTAACCGCTAGACGATGGGGCCAAATATTGTAGTTATGGTGTCCCGTGATGGATTCGAACCATCGGCCACATCATTAAAAGTGACGTGCTCTACCAGCTGAGCTAACGAGACATTTGGTTTCTCTTACTTAAGAGGCTGGAATTATAGACAAATCCAAATGATATGTCAAGAGTTTTTTGAAAAAAAATTAATTTTTTTATAAAAGGTTCTTTTCGCTAGAATATCACTAATGAATTTCTATAGTTTTGAATATCCGTATCTTATTATTTTATTATTACCGATACTATGGTGCCTTTATAAATGTAAAGAACATATTGTACAAAAATACTTTGTTCATTTGCATCTTATGTCTACGGGAAAAAGATATCTGAAAATAGACTCGTTTTTAAGAGTTTTGATCTTTACTTTACTGGTTGCGGCACTGGCATCTCCAATAGCGGTTGATAAAACAAATCCAAACAATAGATTTGGAAAAGATATTGTTTTAGCTCTTGATGCTAGCGGCTCTATGAATGCCAGCGGATTTTTACAAGATAAAGAAGCATTTGATCAGGCTTTTAAAGATTCTTTGCATGTAAGTAGATTTGATATAACAAAATATATTGCCAAAGAGTTTATAGAAAAACGCGTAAACGATAATGTGGGAATTGTGCTTTACGGAGATTTTGCTTTTATTGCTTCTCCTATTACTTATGAAAAAAACGTAGTTGTGGATATGTTGGAGTATTTAACACAAGGGATGGCAGGGCAAAATACTGCTATAGGTGAAGCGATAGCTATGAGTGTTAGAGCATTTGCCTTTTCAAAAGCAAAAAATAGGGTGATTATACTATTGAGTGACGGTGAACACAATAGCGGGAATATCTCTCCAAAAGATGCGGCAAAGCTGGCAATAGAGAAAAATATTAAAATATATACTATTGCTATTGGAGAAGCCGATTCGGCTTTGATGGAGAAGATTGCACAAGAGAGCGGGGGAAAATATTTTTCTGCTAAAAATGCAACGCAGCTGCAAGAGGTGTATGAAGATATAGATGCAATGGAATCTTCAAAGATAAAATCGAGTCAATACAAAGTGAAAAACTATCTGTATCAGAGTATAGTAATTATTGCTATTGCTTTATTACTCTTTTTAGTGTTTCGGGAGATGAAAAAATGAGTTTTTTAAATCCTGAGTATTTTTGGTTACTCCTTTTTATTATTGTCGCATTATTAAAAAAAGAGACATTGTTTTCAAGAGTAAGAGTAGTAGGATATCTTGTAACTTTTGTTTTACTCGTTATCGCATTAGCTCGTCCTATCATTGAGGAAGAGCCTATAAAGTCAAAAGAGCTTTTAAGTGATGTTGTTTTGGGCGTGGATCTTTCATACTCTATGCAGTCCAATGATATTTTACCGACAAGATTAGGATTTGCAAAAGAGGAGTTGGCAAAACTTGTAAAAAGTGAGCAAAAGAGCCGTTTTGGTGTCCTTGGATTTACGACAAATGCAATTATCCTTTCGCCGCTTACACAAGATAGTGAACTGTTACTACATCTTTTTAGCTCATTAGATGAAAATCTCATCTTAACCAAGGGAAGTTCAGTATTGCCGGTACTCAAACTTGCAAGAAAAATTTCAAGCAGTAAAAAAGTATCTTTGGTGATTTTCAGCGACGGTACAGATAACAAAGATTTTTCAGAGGAGATTGCATTTGCAAAAGAGAACCATCTGATCGTCAATATTTTCATGACAGCAACAAGCTTTGGCGGTACTCTCAAAACTAAACAAGGAACATTTTTAAAAGATGAAAACGGCGATATCGTAGTGAGCCGTGAAAACAGTGCTATAGAGAGTCTCTCAAATGCTACAGGCGGTGTATATACAAAAGAGTTAAGTGAGGTTAAATCTGCACTTGAAGAGCAAAGAGATGCAAGTTTTATGCAGGAAAACAACATCATTCAAAATAAAGAGCTTTATTACTATTTTATAGCACTTGCAATTCTCACATTTTTAATAGCAACAACAACATTGAAAAAATGGGTGATTGCATTTTTACTTCTTTTTGGTATTCAGATGCAGGCAGATGTTTTAAATGTTTTAAAAGATCCAAACAAATTAGCATTCGATCAAGGTGTTAGGCTATATCAAGAGGGTGCTTATGAAGATGCACTGGAGAGGTTTGCTCTTGTAAAATCGAACACGCCCCATATTAAAGCAATTGTGTTTTACAATAGAGCAAACTGTTTGATACGCCTTAAGGAATTCACTAGAGCGAGAGTAGAGTTATTAAAATCTTTAAGTTTAGAATATACTCAAGAAGCGGATGAAAATCTGCAGCACATAAAGGGTGTCCCCGATAATTATGAGATGAGTACGGGAATGCAGGACAAGAAGAAAAAAAGTGAAATTGCAAAACAAAGAAACAGTTCTCAGAAGAAAAAAGAGGGTGGTGGCTCAAATATGCAAGTGAACACATCTTCAAGCGGCAGCGGAGATGGAGGAGAAAAAGTGAAGTCCTCACAATCAAAAATAGATCTTAATGATGCAAAATCAAAACTCAGTTCAAAACAATATGAGTTGATCAATAAAAGGGTGGTAAATGAAAAAAAACCTTGGTAGATTTTTATTCGTTTTTTTATTTCTTTACAGTGTATTAGAAGCAAGTACCTATAAATGGTATTTAGATTTAAATAAGAAAAATGTTGTAACAAACGAAGCGGTATATTTTAAATACACTTGTGTTTTTAGTGATAAATCTGAATTGTACGTAATTGAGTTTAATCCTGTAACAGATAATAAAAACTACTCTATTAAACTTTTAAGTGAAAAAGAACAGATCATAGACAACCATAGAGAAAACAGTTTTGAATTTGTTTTATACGTCAAAAATGGCGGTGATTTTAAGCTCGATTTAGAAGCTACAATGAAAAAAACAAACAAGGATTCAATTGAAAATACGGTTCTTGGACGTGACAACAGAGCATATGAAGAATACTCAATCAAAAAATTTCCTCTGCAATCGATTAAATTAAATGTAACTCCTATAGATCAAAAACTAGTAGGGAAATTTACTCTGCAAACAAAACAAGACGATAGTAAGATTACACAATTTGAACCGTATCATCTTGAGATTATTTTAGAAGGGAAAGGGGACTTTAAAATAATCCAACCTTTTCATTTTAATATTCCCGATGTAAAAGTGTTTCAAGAGGAACCAAAGTTAGAGATTGAATTGACAAAAGAGGGAACTCAGGGGAGATGGAGTCAAAAATTTGCTTTTGTAAGTGACAAAGATTTTACAATTCCCGCACAACAGCTGCAGTATTATGATTTGATACAACAAACAATACATACACTACAAACAAAACCTGTTCAAATAAAAGTGCAAAAAAGCAGTTTTACCAAAGAAGATTTACTTGATGTAAAAGAGGAACAAACATTCCATTTCAAAAAAGAGTATTTCTACTATTTCCTTACGTTTATAGCTGGTTTTTTAGTAGCGAAAATAAAATTTAGAAGCAGAAAAAAAGAAAACAGAAGTGAAAATAAGCTGTGCGAAAAAATTTCACAAATGAAGAGTTTGGAACAGGTAAACGTTCTGCTGATTTTAGAAGAAGACACTCAATATAAAGAGCTTATAGAGCAGATAGAAACAAAGCAGATCAAGAGTTTAAAAGAGGTTAAAAGATTAATATGTGGTTAAACTTTATTTAACTACAATTGTTTCACAAAGGGGTTTTACATGAAAAAAGTGTTGTTCACTATTATTTTGGGAGCTATAGTATTTAGTGGATGTGCCCAAAAAGTTGGTATTTCTGCATTGGAACCTGCTGAAGTTGACAGAATATCACAAACAAAAAAGGTAACGGTTACATACTTCAATAACGATAGAGTAGGGCTCTCGGATAAGATAGAAGCAAAACTTGCAGGTTTCAGACTGGATAATAAGAAGTATTTTACGATTGTCAGTAGAAAAGATTTTAACAATATTATCAGTGAACAAAAACTTCAAAACAGTGGACTTGTTAACCCTCAAGATGCCGTAAAAGTTGGAAATATTATAGGGGCTCAAGCGATAATTTCAGGTAGAGTGAGTGCTCCTTCACAACAAGATACTCATTTTTACGAGAAACGTGTAAAGTGTGCCGATTTAAAGTGCTCACAGCTTGAATATTATAATGTGCGTTGTACAAAAAGAGTATCTAGCCTTTCAGCCGATATGAGAATAATTGACGTGACGAAAGGTGATATTATTTTTGCAGATACGCTTAGCAGGGCAACTACACATAAACATTGTAGTGATGACTCCCGTGCATTACCTTCAAGAGGAATGATAGCTCAAGAGCTGGCAAACTCTATAGCAGATACATTTACTTACAAACTCACACCACACTATAGACAATTTAATGTAGTACTTTTAGAAAAACCGGATATTGATTATAACGATCGCCAAGAGAAGTTATTAGAAGTTTCTTTAAAATATATAGAACAAAGACGCTATGACAAGGCTGAACAGCTTTTAACAGAGCTTATCGATGCTACAGCACAAAAAAGTTATGTTCCTTTTTACAATCTAGGTGTACTTAAAGAAGCACAGGGCAACTATAAAGAAGCAAAAGAGTACTACGGATATGCAGACCATTTAATGATTGAGCCTGTAGAGGAGATCAATAAGGCGATAGTGAGAATAGATAATCTGATCGAAAAACGTAAACGTGGTATGGAGCAGATCAATAGATGAAAAAGATACTCACATATTTTCTAGTTTTCACTTTTTTATTAAGCGGATGCGGTAGTGCAACAAAACAGATTGAACTAACATCTAAAAAAGAGCTTCCTGCATGGTATACGACACCGCCGATGTCAAACTCTTCAGTACTTTATGCTTTGGGTGAGGGAAAAGATAAACAAGAGGCAATTGCGAATGCTTTAAACTATATGGCTTCAACACTAAGCGTGTCGATCTCATCGACATACAGAGCAAAGACAAGAGTAGTTGAAGGAAGTACAACGTCGCAAGAGGGTGAGTACAATTCAGATATTGCTTCAGATGTGAAAAAGATCCGTATTAGTAACTATGAAGTGATCCAATCTGAAAGCTTAGGTTTTAAAAGATATGCCGTTTTAATTCGCTCAGACAAGCAAAAACTTTTTCATAGCTTACAACAAGAGCTTGATCAGAGTATCTCTTTAGCAAATGCAAAAGAGAACAATCTGAATAATGGCGGTTTAGAAAAGTATCTGTTTTATAAAGAGCAAAAAAAAGAGTTTGCAAATCTACCACATACACTGATCGTTATGAAGGAGCTAAACAGCGGTTTTAACTCTTCTGTTTATCTTCAAAGAATCAAAGAGATTGAGAAAAAATATCAATATTACCAGTCAAACATCAGTTTTTCTGTAAGTTCAAACATCAAAAACTTACATACTCCAATCGAAAAAGCACTCTCTAAAAGAAGTTTTAGAATAAATAACACCAGTTCAAAAATGCATTATATTATTACTGTTAATGCCAGTGTTACAAAAGCAAATGCATACGGTTTTACACTTGCCCGTTCAGAACTCAATATTATTACAAAGAATTATAAAGGTGTAAAAATCGCATCAAATGTTCTTCATTTGGTAGGACAGTCTTCACAAGGGTACGACGTTGCTATTCAAGATTTAGTAAGACAATTGAACGATAAAATTAAAAAAGATGGTATAGATAAAGTATTAAACCTCAATATTTAGAAATTATTTACCACAAAGGAATATACTTACAATAGTTTATATGAAAATAGGTAGAAACTATGATAAGTAAAATCGAAGAAGTTAAAAAAGAGGTTGCAAAAGTTGTAGTCGGTCAGGAAAAAATGATCGATTCTCTTTTGATTGCACTTTTATGTGAGGGACATATTTTAATCGAAGGTGTTCCAGGTCTTGCTAAAACGACCACTGTTAATGCACTGTCAAAAGCTTTAGGCTTAGACTTTAAACGTGCACAGTTTACTCCGGACTTATTACCGTCAGATATTTTAGGTGCAGAGATTTACGATCCTCAAAACAATCAGTTTAAGATCAAAAAAGGTCCAATCTTTACAAACCTTTTACTTGCCGATGAAATCAACCGTGCACCTGCAAAGGTTCAGTCAGCGCTGCTTGAAGTTATGCAGGAAAAACAAGTGACAATCGGTGACACTTCTTTTAAGCTTGATCTTCCATTCTTTGTAATGGCGACACAAAACCCTGTTGAACAAGAGGGTGTGTACCAATTGCCTGAAGCACAGCTTGACCGTTTTATGCTTAAACTTGTTGTTGGTTACAACACAAAAGAGGAAGAGCTTGAGATCGCAAGACGCATTTCTAGTGGGAATTTTGAAACTATCAGCGCAGTACTCAATAAAGATGATATTGATGAGATAAAACAAGCTATTCAAAAAGTACATGTAGATGAAGAGGTTGAGAAATATATGATCGAGCTCATCTCTGCAACAAGAAATCCTGAAGAGTATGGTCTTGAAGAGATAAAAGACTTTATTCAGTTCGGTGCTTCTCCAAGGGTGAGTATCGATATGTTTAAAGCGGTAAAAGCGATGGCATTTATGCGTGGGAAAGATTATGTGACTCCTGTAGATGTAGCTTACATAGTAAAAGAGTTAATGAGACACCGTATCGTGCTTACATACGAAGCAGAAGCGGATGGTGTCACTACGGATGAGATTATTCAAAAAGTACTTGAAATCGTTCCTATTCCGTAAAGGGTAAAGATTGTCTAAACTACAAAAGATCTTAGTAAAAGCTCGCCGTCAAGTATTCTCTGAAATGGTTGGAAACAACCCTTCCATCTTTCAAGGTGAGGGATATGACTTTATAGAGCTCCGGGAGTATATGGCTGGAGATGATATTCGCCATATTGATTGGAATATTACTGCTAAGATGCATAAGCCCTATATTAAGATCTTCCGTGAAGAGAGAGAACTGAATGTTGTTGTCGCTTCGATGTTAAACGGGAGTATCCATTTCGGTTCAAAACGTTTTAAACAAGAAGTTATCGCAGAACTTGTAGCATTGCTTAGTTTTTCTGTAATTAAAAACGGAGATCTCTTAAGTACATATAACTTTACCGATAAGATGATCTCACACCTAAAACCTAGTAAAAAAGTGTTTCAGGTACATAAAGCGGTTGAAGAGATCTTGGAATTTGATCCGATCAATCAAAAAGCTGATTATAAAAACTTGGCAGATACTTTGTTTAAAAGACTCAAAAGAAAATCTTTGATCATCGTTATCGGAGATTTTTTTGAGATTCCGGACTTTAGACTGTTGGCCAAAAAACATGAGGTTTTGGCAATTATTGTAAGGGATCATTTAGAGGAAAAACCGCCAGCAATGGGTTTTGCTTCTTTGGTTGATCCTGAAAGTGGGGCAGTCTTAGAAGGTGATTTTAACAAGTCTAGTGTAAGTGAATATGCGGCAAAAGTACATAACCATGATCGAGAACTGTACGAAGCGTTAAAAAAACAGCAGATCCGTTTTACAAAAGTTTATACGGATGATAGTGTCGGTGTAGCACTTAGACGTGTGTTTGAAGGTAGATAGTGATGAATAAGTTAGACAAGACATATGATATTCCGCTTCACGATATAAAACCTTTGATAGAGATACAGGAGTATTCCTTATATTATTTTATTGCGATTGTCACTGTAATCTCTTTACTTATTTTAGGTGCATTATATTTACTCTATAGGTATTTTAGAAACAGAAACAAATATAATAAACGTAAAGCACATTTTGCACTCTTAGAAGCTTTAGACCTAAGCGATACGAAACAAACAGCATATGACCTTACTGCTTACGGTGCTACGTTTAAAAACGATACTCCGAGACATCTCAAACATTTTGATTTGATGGTTGAAAAGCTACAGAAGTATAAATATAAAAAGAGTGTTGAAACTTTTGATGCAGATACACTTAGACAAATTGAGATCTACAAAGGGATGTTAGATGTTTGACGGCATCTATTTTGAATTTCCTAAGATCGCTTTTGTGATCTTTTTTTACATAGCGTGTGAGACGCTGTGTAAAATGAGATTACCCTCTATTTATTTTCCCCACTCCGCACAGTTTATAAAACAATCCATCAGTGCCTCCAAACTTCTTTTTTTACTAAAATGGCTGGGAATCGTTATGATGGTTTTAGCTTTGATGTCACCTGTAAAAGATGAACCGTATGAATTAAAGCCTAAAAAAGGGTATGAGATAGCACTAATTTTAGATACTTCCGAGTCTATGGCACAACGCGGTTTTGATATGCTTAATCCTGGTGCCAGCCGTTTTGATGTTGTCAAAAACATTGTAAGCGACTTTATCCAAAAACGGCAAAACGATAATATGGGACTGGTAGTATTTGGGCAGTATTCATTTATAGCTTCACCGCTTACATACGATAAAAATATCCTGTCCTCTTTGGTAATGCAACTGCATGAAGGGATTGCGGGAAAATATACGGCACTTTATGAAGGACTTGCACAAGGGGTACACCTGTTAAAAGAGAGTGATTCCAAGACAAAAATAGCAATTTTATTAACTGACGGTTACTCAACAGCAGGAGTTGATAAGGTTCCCCTTGATGTAGCCCTTGATATGGCAAAAAAAGAGGGTGTAAAAGTGTATCCAATCGGAATTGGTGCACCGAATGAGTACAACCGGGCAGTGCTTGCGAAAATTGCACAAGATACAAACGGTGTAGCCTACGGGGCTTCGAGTGCTTCACAATTAAAAGAGATCTATGAGAAGATAGACAAGTTGGAAAAGTCGGATATTAAAAACGAGACTTTTACATATAAAAACTATTACTATTTTTATCCGCTTTTCGTGGCACTTTTATCTTTAATGCTTTACGTATATCTTCGTAATAAACGGGGAGGTATGTGATGACATTTTTACATCCTGAGTTTTTATACTATATGCTTCCACCGGTGTTTGTACTTTTCGTATTGCTGTTAACGCAAAAAGAATCACAGGCACATTTTTTTGCCGAAGAGGTTATGAAAAAACTTCGTGTAAGTGCAAATACTTTGACACTGCGAGCAAGAAACGGACTATTTTTCTTAATGGCTGTTTTAATGGTTGTTGCATTGGCAGGTCCAGTGATAAAAGACGGTGAAATAGAGATACAGGCAAAAAGTGCAGATATTATACTTTCACTTGATATATCTGATTCTATGTTGGCAGAAGATCTTTATCCAAACAGGTTGAAGTTGGCAAAACACAAAGCACTAGAAGTGTTGAAAATGGCACCAAATGAGCGTGTGAGTGTAATTGCATATGCAAAAAACTCTTATCTTGTTTCACCGTTGAGTTTTGATCACAGTGCTGTTGCTTTTTTACTTGATAAGTTAGATACGGATTCAATTACGGAAAAAGGGACTGATATTCTTTCAATGCTTGAAGTTGTAAAAAACAATATTAAAAGTGATAAGAAAAAATACCTTTTAGTTTTTAGTGACGGCGGTGACAAAGAAGACTTTTCCAAAGAGATAGCATTTGCAAAAGAGAACAACATTGTTGTTTTTGTAATCGGTATTGCAACTTCTCAGGGTGCACCGATCAAAGAAGAAAACGGTGAATTTATTAAACAAAATGGCAAAATAGTGATCTCAAAACTCAATGAGCAGATTTCTGAACTGGCAGTGAAAACTGGTGGTGTGTATATTCAGGGTGTTAATTCCAATCAAGATATACAGACTATGTTAAACGAGATCGAATCAATCGCAAAGAAAAAAGAATTAAAATCGAAAAAAATTGAAAAATATATTCCGCTTTTTTACTATCCGTTAGGGCTTGCCATGATTATTTTCCTTATTGCAACATCCTCAATGAGTAAAAGAAAAAGTGTTGAGGTGCCTGCTTCCATCCTGCTACTGGTTTCACTCTTTTTTGGAACAAATGCAAAAGCGGGTGTTTTAGATTTTATGGATCTAAATGATGCAAAAAATGCCTATGAAAAGAAGGAGTATACAAAGGCTCAAGAGCTTTATAAAAACTATGCCGTACAACATAAAAATGATGCAGGTTATTATAACAGCGGAAATGCTTTTTATAAACAAAAAGAGTATAAAAAAGCGATTGAGCAATACAATAAAGCACACTTTACAGATAAGGACTCACAGGCTAATAAATATGCAAACGTTGGGAACTCTTATGCAAAAATCGGTGATGAAAAGAGTCTTCTCAGTGCCATTGATGCGTATGAAAACTCTTTGAAAATAAAAGATGACAAAGAGGTGAGAGAAAACCTTGAAGCTGTAAGAAAAGCGTTAGAAAAAAAGAAACAGCAGCAAGAGCAAAAGAAACAAAATAAGAAGCAAGACAAAAATAATCAAAACGATCAGAATAAACAAAAAAATGAGCAAAAAAATAAACAAGATCAAAAAAATCAAGATAAACAAGATCAGCAAAATAATAAAGGTAATGAGCAAAGCGAAAATAAAGAGCAGAAAAAAGATCAGCAGGATAAAAAGCAAGATCAAAAGAAAGAGGAACAAAACAAAAACGATCAAAAATCAAAACAGGATTCTCCTCAAAAGAAAAATGAAGAAAAAGAAGACAAACTTGAGTCTCAAAACAGTACAGCACAAGCACAGCATCAAAATGTGATGAGTGATGCCGAAGAGAAAAAGTGGCTAAAAGCTCTGAATAAACAACAAAAAACTTTTCTTTATCAACTAAACCAAAATCAAAAAGTCCAAAGGAATGAAGATGAAAAACCTTGGTAAAATTTATATACTTTTTTTATTATCTGTAAGTTCTCTGTATGCCGGAGTAAGTGCTAGCATATCTCCAAGAGTGGTAGCTATAGGTGATGTAGTCACATACTCTTTAAAGGCTGAAGGGTCTGATATTACAGAGCCTACCATTTATCAGCTTTGTGGTCAAAATATTATCTCTAGTGGTTCACGTACAAACATCGAGATGATAAATACGGAGTATAAAAAAACTCGTACATTTTTATACCAGTTTGTAGCACAAAAAGATTGTACAATTGAACCTGTTGAGATGCAGATTGACGGTAATAGCGTAAAGTCAAACAGCGTTGATCTAAAAGTAAAAAAACAGCTTGGTAAAGCTGAAAAAGATTTTATATTAGAGTATGATATTTCAAAAAAAGATGTATATGTGGGTGAAAGTGTTACCCTGACTTTAACATTGAAGCAAAGTCATAGTGTTTCTGTAGTTGACAGCAAGTTTTTACCTTCAGACTTTAAAGGTTTTTGGAAAAAAAGTGAATCAAAACCTCAAAGAGATGAAGATGGCACATACCTGTTGACAAAAGTACAGTATGTGTTGACTCCTCAAAGAGAAGGAAATATTACGATCTCTCCTTCAGAACTCAGAGTTGCATCAAGAGTCAATTCTAATGGTTGGAATCCTACATTTATGCCTCAAGTACGTTGGAAAAGCTATTTTTCAAATGAGCTGACTTTGCATGTGAAACCACTGCCAAACAACGCAAAACTGATCGGTGCTTTTACGATCAGTGCAGAGGCGGATAAAACTACTACAAATCCAAATGAAGCGGTCAACGTAGTAGTAAAGGTACAGGGTGAGGGTAATTTAGAAGATATTGAAAGCTTTAAGCCTCATATTTCAGGAGTAAATGTTTTTGATGAGAAGATAGATATTAGTAACAATACTTTAACACAAAAACTTGTATTTGTAAGCGATCACGATTTTACGATTCCACCTTTTGAATTAGTCTATTTTGATACAAAAACAAAAAAGTTAAAAAAGATATACACAAAGCTTATAAATGTTAAAGTAAACGGTTCTACAGCAAAACAGCAACAACAAACATTAACAATCAAAAAAGATGAAACAGCAGAGGAAAATACAGAAAAACCGGTTGTGACTGAGACAAAAAATGATCCTATTGCTTTAGTAGTAGCTTTTGTTTTTGGTGTATTGATTGGTATTAGTATTATGATATTTAAAATAGGTAAGCTCAGAAAATCCGATACACAAAAAATTTCTTTAAAAGACGAGAAACTGTTACTTATAAAACTGCTACCTTATAAAGATAGTGATTCTGATGTGAAAGAGATTGTTGAAATTTTAGAGAAAAATATTTATTCAATTGAGAAAGAGAAGCTGGATAAAGTGAAAGTAAAAGAGGTTTTCAAGAGATACGGGATCATTTAAAGATATCGTATAACTTGTTCCCATCGGACATCTCTTTATGAACTGAATCCCACTCTTCGTTTTTGATTGCAGTTTTCATGTTTGACAGTTCTGTCTCAAACAGTTCGATTGCTTCGAGAATATTATCTTTATTCTGTCTAAAAATATCTTCCCACATATTTGGAGAACTTTTTGCCAAACGGCTCATCGATCTAAAGCCACCCGCTGCAAGTGCTAAAATATTGTGTTTATTCTCTTGTTTTAAAACCGTATTTGCTAAAGAGTAAGAGATAGCATGGGGCATGTGAGATATGAAAGCGGCATGACGATCATGCTCTTTTGCTTTCATAAAGTGTTTTTTCATATTAAGTGCTTTGAAGATTCTTTTAGCAGTATCACATTGTACTTCACCACTGTCTTCAAGGTTACATAGTACTACTACTTTATCTTCATATAAACCTTCAATAGCCGCTTTTGGTCCGAAGTTTTCTGTTCCTGTCATAGGATGAGCTGCTACAAAGTTTTTACGAATCTCTTGAGGTACTGCTTCGATGATTTTCTCTTTTGTACTTCCTAAATCTATAATAGTTGTAGTTTCCGGAACTGTTTTTAGATCTTCTAATGCACGTAAAATGCCGTTTACAGGAATTGCCAAGAAAATGACATCAGATTGTTTTACCTCTTCAAAAGTAGCAATTGCATCTACTAATTGAAGTTCCATTGCAGTACTTTGATGTTCAGGGTTGTGATCGTAACCTATGACCCTGTCTATAAAATCTAATTTTTTGAGGCTTAATGCTAAAGAGCCTCCCATTAATCCTAAACCAATTATTGCAACATTCATATTTAAATTCTTTATCGTTTTGTTTTTTTGCCAAATTATACATAATTTACTTAATATTAACCTCAAAAGAGGTAAAATCATTTCCAATTTTACATATGGAATTTTAATGAAAATATTTTTATCGGTCTTATTTTTACTTTTTACATCTGCTCTTTCTGCTGAAGTGGTTAAATCAATCAAATTTAATGGCATGGTTCATATCTCTGAGAGTGTTGCTCTAAGAATGCTCGGATTTGACAAAGGTGATGATATTGATATAAAGATGGTTGATAAGTCGATAAAAACTTTTTTTAAACAGGGTTACTTTAACGATATTTGGACAGAATTTGATAACGGTAACTTGGAATATTACTTTAAAGAAAAGGCAATTATCTCCAAAGTTGAAATAAAAGGCTATAAAGAGAATGAAGATGATTTCAAAAGCCAAGTAGTTCAGCTTAAAAAAGGGACACTGTACGATGAGAAAAAAATTGAAGCGGCTAAGCAACGTATAATTGAAGCAATCGCTCAAGACGGTAAAATGGATTCTGTTGTAGAGGTTGAAACAACTTATCTGGAAAATGGCAGTATCCAAATTACATTCTTAATTAATGAAGGTGAAGAGATTATCATTGACAGTTTACAATATAGTGGTGTATACGGTTTAGACAGCGATGATTTTGATGATGTAATTGCAAATAAAGAACACCAGTTTATGGGCTGGTTCTGGGGTAGAAATGATGGAAAAATGCACCTTCGTGATCTCCAATATGATAATTTAAGAATCCGTGATTTTTATATGCAGCATGGATATCTCGATGCAAAAGTGAATGAGCCTTTTGTCAGAGTAAATTTTGACAGTTATAAAGCAGATATGTCATATCAAATTACTGAGGGTGAACAATATACTATTTCAAAAGTTTCTATACATCAAGAGAAGAAAGTTGTTGAAGACGAGAAAATAGAAGAGCTTTTAACATTAAAGCCGAATGAAATTTTCAACATCAAAACTTTTAGAGACGATTCTGAAAAAATTAAAACACTTATTGCAGATCAATCATACGCTTTTGTACAAGTTGTACCAGATCTTAAAAAAAATAAAAAAGATAAAACGGTAGAAGTTGTTTTTTTAATTAAACCGGGTAATAAAGTAAAAATAAGAAACGTAACAATTGCAGGAAACTCAAGAACACTTGATAGAGTTGTTCGTCGTGAGCTTTATCTTGGACCTGGAGATATGTACTCTTTAACTGATTTAAAAGACTCAAGAAATGCAATTGGACGTCTTGGATATTTTGATAGTACTACAATTGAAGAAAAAAGAGTCGATAACCAAACTATGGACTTGATTGTAAAAGTAAAAGAAGCTCCTACAGGTAATGTCCAAATAGGTGGTGGATATGGTTCTTACGGTGGTTTACTTATTAGTATTGGTGTAAGTGATAGAAATATTTGGGGGAGTGGAATTAATGTAGGTCTTAAAGCTGAAAAATCACAGACAAGTAAAAACTTTTCTTTTAACCTATCAAATCCTAGACTAAATGACAGTGATTTTTCAGGAAACTTTTCAATTTTCCATTCTGCATATGATTATAATGACTATTCTGTAACGACTGATGGTGCTACAGTCGGTGTAGGACATAAATTTTCTAGATATATAACTGGTTATTTAGGGTATGGCTATTCAGAAAATAAGTATACGTTTGCAAGTGATTTTAATCGAAGTGCTTATCCAACATACTATTTTGAGGCATATGCCAAATCTGGAATAACAGTCAGTTTAAACTGGGATAGTACAGATGATTACTATCTTCCAAGAAATGGTTTTATACTATCACAAAGTTTTGAAAAAACTGGGATAGGGGCAGATGCAGACTATCTGAAATCTAGAACAAACTTTTCAATTTATCAAGGTTTGGATGAGTGGATTGGTTTTGATGCAATTTTCAGATACAAAGCTCGATTCTATAATATTTTAGACAATGGAAATGTACCTTTAGCAGAGAAGTTTTATATGGGTGGTATTGGAAGTGTAAGAGGATATGAATCATATTCATTGTCTCCAACTGTAGAAGATACAACAGTAACTGATGGATTTAGAAGAATAGGGGGGACACAAACTTTTTCAAACTCATTAGAGGTTAGTTTTCCAGTGGTACCAGCAGCTAAAATGCGTCTTGTTACATATATCGACTGGGGATTTATAGCTGATAATATTTCAGAAACTACACTTTTAAGTAATAATATTTCACGTGCAGGATATGGGGCGGGTATAGAGTGGTTTAGTCCAGTTGGACCAATTCAGCTAATGTTTGCAAACGCAATTAGCCCGAAAGAAAAAGATAAAACACAAAAATTTGAGTTTACAATGGGACAAAGATTTTAAGCGTTAAAAACGACTTGAAAATCTTTGAAACATTGTACTTTTGCTACACCGTCTTTAGCTAAGTAAAGATTACTTTGTGAAGATACTTTTAATATTCCATTTTTAAAACTTAACTCAAAAT
>NZ_JARXNQ010000007.1:0-28912 GCF_029872055.1 Sulfurimonas sp. C5 | reverse complement strand
TAATATTTCACGTGCAGGATATGGGGCGGGTATAGAGTGGTTTAGTCCAGTTGGACCAATTCAGCTAATGTTTGCAAACGCAATTAGCCCGAAAGAAAAAGATAAAACACAAAAATTTGAGTTTACAATGGGACAAAGATTTTAAGCGTTAAAAACGACTTGAAAATCTTTGAAACATTGTACTTTTGCTACACCGTCTTTAGCTAAGTAAAGATTACTTTGTGAAGATACTTTTAATATTCCATTTTTAAAACTTAACTCAAAATCTATGTTTCTTGGTCTGTGACTGAGTAGTATAATACTTAGTGAAAGAAGAAAGCTTAATGGATTAAGTATTTGTTCTTCAGGAAGAAGCATTTGATACTTTTCAATATGTGATCTTGCCGGCAATTTGTTTTTTGCAAACTTCATTAGTGTTGCTATAAGTGTGATATCTTGATGTGTAAAGCCATATTCAAGAGCTGTTTGAGCAATATAATAACTATGTTTATTTTGTGAATAAAAATGGATATTGCTTCCACTAGGGTATAGTTTTGCAGCAATAGAGAGTTTTTCTCTATATGAATAATCTAAGTTAAAAAATTCATATGTCAGGTCAAAGATCTGTTTTGTTAATTTTGTTAAATTATTTGAAAACTGTTTATCACTTAGATGGGCATCTAAAATATATTTCACTGAGGTATTGTAATTTGCAGGAAATTGATGTTTAGAACTTCTTAGAAGATCTGCTAAAAACACACCTTCTCTTACACCTACACCACTTGTTATACAGTTTTCTATAGCAAACTTTTCAATAACAATTTCTAAAATGAGTGCACCTGGTTTGATGACATCAAATCTGTTTTCTTTGATATACAAGTTGGATAACTCTTTTTCATCAGCTTCCAAAATACGTTTAATGTATGTTTTAAACGTATTTTGAGTATATTCAAAGGCATGTAACTTATTTAGTGGATAGCATTGTGACTTTTGAATGGCAGACGAAATTGCCCTGAATGTTCCTCCTATACCGATAAGGGTAGTAAGGTCTTTCATAGGGATTTTATCTAATTCTTTTCTTATATACTCTTTTGCACCATCTAAATCATCTGTATCGAAAAAGAGCTCTTTTAAACGCACAGTTCCAAGATCTAAAGATAGTGTATATGAAACATTATTAGCATCAATGAAAGCAATTTCTGTAGAACCTCCACCAATATCTATACTCATTGCATTATGCTGTTTTGGAAGAAGGTTGGCACATGCAATTGCACCGTAATAAGCTTCTTTTTCACCAGAAATAATTTTTATATTTAATTTGAGCTTTTCTCGAACTTTTTGTACAAAATCTTTTTTGTTGGGAGCATCACGAAGTGCAGATGTAGCAACACATAACACTTTTTTTGCTTTAAATGATTCGGAAATTTTTAAAAAATTTTCAAGAGCATCAAAAGTTCTTTGCATAGGTATTTCTTGTAAAATACCGTCATGTTTGTAGGCATGTTCTGAAATTCTAACTTTTGATTTTTCTTCGTGAAGTAAATGGAATGCAAAGCGGGAAGTTTTCTCATAGATAACCATTCTAACCGAGTTAGAACCGATATCTATTATAGAAACGCGTTTCGCCAAAGGAGACTACTCTTCTAGGTCTAAGTTTTTGTATTTGAATTGTAATTCCGCAATAGTTTCAACATTGTCTTTGTCTGGAACAATACAATCAACAGGGCAAACAGAGATACATGCTGGTTCATCATAAACACCGACACACTCTGTACATCTATCCGGATCAATGAAGTATATAGGATCACCTTCTTCAATAGCGATCGTCGGACATTCTTCACGACATGCATCACATGCTATACATTCATCATTAATTAATAAAGCCATCTTTTTAAACCTTATATGTTATTAGTTTATTTTATGTGTCCGATTTATAACAAAATAAACCTTTATTAAATTTGAAAGAGATCTATTTTCTAGGAATTATACAAGATAATTGAGAGTTCAGTTGCAAAGAAGCTATTGTTCCATCAACACCATCTTCTCTATTTTTTAGACTTATTTTTGCTCCAAGTGCATCAGCTGCACTTTTTGCAAGGAAAAGTCCTAAACCGACACCACTTTTATTCCCTTGTCTTTTAAAAGGTGCATAGAGATCCACACTTTCATCGATTCCACACCCTTCATCTATAACTTCAATTAAAAGTCCAAAATCGTCTTGAACACTTCTAAGGATTACTTTTTTATCAGGGGGAGTGAATTTTAAGGCATTTTGTAAAAAGTTTTGAACTATCTGATTTAATAATCCAACCTGTATAGTAGCCATGAAAACATTCGGTGTAAAGCTTATTTCAAGTGTTTTACCTTCATTTTCTGCAAGCAGCTTAAAGTCATTTGCTTTTTGTTGTAGAAGGTCTATGATATCAACCTGTTGCGGTTTGTCCAGTTGTGCACCTTCTTGACGCCCGATATTTAAAATATTGGAAACAATAATATTCATCTCATCAACTGTTTTATTGGTCGTTTTAATTGCTTCAATATACTCTTCTGGAGGACGTTTTTTAATAAGGGTAACCTGATTTTTGAGTTTAATTACGGCAAGGGGTGTTTTTAACTCATGGGCAGTTCCTATAAAAAGCTCTTTTTGATATTTCACAAAGGTTTGAATCCTAGCTATGAGGTGGTTGATAGTTCCGGCAAGTGGTGCAAACTCCTGTGGAATTTCATCCATCTGAATAGGTTTCATTAGATGCTCATTCATGTTTGAAAGATCTTGAGAGAGTTTTCTAATAGGAGCAGCAAGCATTTTAGAAAGTGCTACGGCGTATAAAATAACTAGTAAAAATCCCGCAATATTGATGATAAAAATATAATTTAAAATCTTTTTCAAAAGACGTTTTGTCGGTGTGATGTCTTTGATAAGTTTTAAATATACATTGTTTTGTATGTCAAAGGGGTATATGAGAGTTAAAAAAGTTTGCTGCTCAATGGTTTTTTCATAAACATCTATTTGCTCTAGCGGTGTTGTCAAAGAGATTACTTCAACACTTAAGGATAAAAAGTTATCTGGAAGTTCTCCAAGATCATAAATAGATTTATAGTTAGAGATATTTTGTGCATAGTGAATTAATTCATCTCTTTTTTCATCATAAATAGATTTTTCAATATAGAAATAGAGCAGTGATGAAAAGATTAAAATGAGTGAAGCAGAGGAGATTAAAAGTTGAACTAAAAAGTTCTTTCTTATGCTCTGTTGGCGTGCCATTTATTTATAATCTCCCAAGATTTTTAGGAGATTATAACATTTTTTAGTTTACTTCTTTTGGAAAGCAGAAACGGTAACCACGACGACGAACAGTTTCAATAGTCGTGATGTTTAAAGGTTTATCCATTTTTTGACGGATTTGATTAATTGCTACCTCAATTACATTTGGAGTAACAAGTTCTGGTTCTTCCCAGATAGCATCAAGCAGTTGTTCTTTAGAAACAATTTGATCACGGTGACGTGCTAAGTGAGTAAGAACTTCAAAAGGTTTTCCTTTTAGTTCAATCTCTGTTTCTTTATAAGTGATTTTTTCCTCTTCAGGATTGATTGTTAGATCTTCTATTTCGATAATGTTGCTACCGCCAAAACGAAGTCTTGCTTCTAAACGTGCAATTAAAACCTCAAAATCAAAAGGTTTTCTAATATAATCGTCAGCACCTGCGCGTAACGCTTCAATTTCACTTTCATTGTCATCTCTTGCAGATAAAACAACTACAACAGTTTTTGGAGTATTTGCTTTGATATCACCGATGATATCTACAGAGTTGCCGTCTGGAAGCATCCAGTCCATTAAAACTAAATCGTAGTTACGGATGTCTAGGTAGTATTCACCGTCTTTTAAAGTTTCTACAACATCACTTTGGTAACCAAACTCTTTTAGTCCCTCGGCAAGCATCTTATTTAATGTTACTTCATCTTCAATAATAAGAATACGCATTAATTATTTCCTATTCAGTTAATATATGTGCGGAATGATAGCATAAATTTAGGTAACTTTAAAGTTTTTTTCAATTTTTTTTAATAAAAAGTGAAGTTTTATTTAAGATTTGAAAGAATGGAAATCCTCTACACTAACCTTGCAGTCGGGTAAAATAGAGGGTTTTGTGATTTTAAGTTGTAAGGTGTTGATTTGTGAAAAATTTTCTTTTAACTTTTGCGAAATTGTTGCGATAGCATCCTCTAAAAGTAGAAATTTTTCTTCAATCATCAGTTTTTTGATGATTTGAGCAACCTCTGCATAGTTGATAAAGTTGTCTGAGAAATCATATTCTATCTCTACATTGATGATTACATCCTGCGGAGTTGTTCTTTCAAAATCTAAGATTCCAATAATACATTGAAATCTTAAATCCTCAACATAGATCTTCAATTAGATTACTCTTTTTTCTTCACCTTTGATCAGGCGAACAATATTTGGAATATGTTTATAAAAAAGGATAAACACGATCATAATAACAGGAGCATGAGCAATATCCGGATGAATAAAAAAGCTAGCAACAAGCATAGCAAGTACTCCTGTAAGTGAAGACACCGAAGAGATTCGAACTGTTTTTGCCATAATAAACCAAACAGCTAAAGCAATGAGAGTTTCATACGGAAGCATAAACATCATTACACCCATTCCCGTTGCAATTCCTTTACCGCCTTCAAGTCCGAGATAAGGTGAAAAACAGTGTCCGATAACAGCAAGCACAGCAATAGCCCACATAGTGTTTTCACTTACACCCGCAAAATAGCCTACTGCTAAAACAGCAATACCTTTAAGAGCATCAAGAGCAAGCGTTGCCGCACCCAGTTTTTTTGCTAAAGAGGGATTTGTCTCTTTTACGACACGTAAAACATTTGTAGCACCGATACTTTTACTGCCGGCAGACTTGATATCTACGCCTGCAAAAACTTTTGCTAAAAGCAGACCAAAAGGGATACCCCCAATCAGATATGCCGCTATATAAAATTGCACATTGATATTAAATAAAAAATCCATATATAACCTTAAATTTTTTTCGTGATCGTATTCTACACTTACTATGCTAAATATATTTTGATATAATTGCATCACTAATAATTTGAGGAATTTTTTTGAAATTAAGTAACGAAGAATTAAAACAAGAGATTCAAAGATTAAAAGATAAGTTGAGTGTTACGGTAGTAGCACACTTTTATCAACGTGATGAAGTTTTTGAAATAGCTGACATTACTGGGGATTCACTTGAACTTGCCATGAGAACACAAGCCGATGATGCTGAATTTGTACTTTTTTGCGGTGTTGGTTTTATGGGACAAAGTGTAAAAGTTTTAAGTCCTCAGAAACGTGTAGTAATGCCTAAAATTGCATGTTGTGCAATGGCTAGAATGATTGACTCACTATATTATGATGAATCTGTAAAATTTTTAAATGATCACGGAATTGCAAGCGAAAATATTTTACCTATTACATATATCAATTCAAATGCAGATGTAAAAGCAAAAGTCGGTGAAATGGGCGGTATGGTATGTACAAGCTCAAACGCAAAGAAAATTATTACAACCGCTTTAAAAGAGGGTAAAAAGATTTTATTTGTACCTGATCGTTGTTTAGGTCAAAACATAGCAAACCAAATGGGTCTTAAATCTATGGTAATCGGTCAAGGCGGTGATCCTAAAGAAGCGGATATTATCTGTTATGACGGTTTTTGTTCTGTACACCAGCTCTTTACTGTTGAAGATATTGAATTCTATAGAAAAAAATATCCGGGAATCAAAATTGCGACACACCCTGAGTGTGATCCTGCTATTTGTGAAGCAAGTGATTTTGTAGGTTCAACTTCACAGCTTATTAAATACATTACAGAACTTCCAGAAGATCAAAAAGTGGCAGTAGGAACTGAGTTTAACATGGTAAACCGTTTACGTCCTAAAAATACGTATATCTTAAGTTCTACAAAACCTGAGTGTCCTACGATGAATGAAACAACTTTAGAGGATGTGTATCTAACACTTAAATCGATTGAAGAGGGTGAGCCTATGAATGAGATTCAAGTCGATGAATCAACACAAAAATGGGCAAAAATTGCATTAGAGAGAATGTTGGCATTATGATTAAAGAGTTTGTAAAAGCAGCACTGGCTGAAGATGTTGGACGTGGAGATTTATATGCATTAGTAGAGCCTAGTGTCCCTACAAAAGCGGATATCATTGCTAAATGTGACGGTATATTTGCAGGTGCAAAATATATCGACGTATTGGCAAAAGAAGAAAACCTTGATGTTATCTGGGGTAAAAAAGATGGTGAGAGTTTTGTAAAAGGAGATGTGATTGCAATCGTCAAAGGTGCATCACACGATGTTTTAAAAACTGAGCGTACACTTTTAGATCTAGCCTTACATGCAAGCTCTATTGCTACTCTTACAAACAAATATGCAAAAATTATTGCTCCTTATGGTGTAAGACTTTTAGATACGAGAAAAACAAGACCGATGCTTAGAGTGTTCGAGAAATATGCGACACGTTGCGGCGGGGCTACAAACCATAGAATGGGACTTGATGACTCTTTAATGATCAAAGATACTCATTTAAAAACTATTGATAATCTAGCAGAATATATTCAAAAAGCACGTCAAGTTATTCCTTTTACTGCTAAAATTGAGGTAGAGGCTGAAACTTTTGCTATTGCGAAAATGGCTTTTGAGGCAAATGCAGATATCGTTATGTGTGATAATATGACCCCTGAACAGGTAGAGGAAGTTGTTGCTTACCGTAATGAAAACTATCCGCATATCTTGCTTGAAGCGAGCGGTAATATCTCTTTAGAGACAATTGAATCGTATGCAAAAACAGGTGTAGATGCGATTAGTTCAGGCTCACTTATCCATCAAGCAAACTGGATAGATTTGTCTATGAAAATTTCATAAACTTTAATTAGGGTTTTAGGGAAAGTAGATGGCTGACGATCAGGAAAAGACCGAAGAACCCACCCCCAAGAAGATAGAGGATGCCAGAAAAGAGGGCAATGTTCCGAAATCTCAAGATGCTTCAGGTGTAGTAACGCTATTTGTAGCCATTTTAGCTACACTGATGCTCTTTCCTTTTATAACTAAGCATATGCTTTTATTATTCAAATATTACTTTTCACTTATTGGCACGCCTGTTGATAAACTGTTTGTTATGGATATAGTTGTGGTCTCTATTAAAGAGATTTTACTTATGATTATGCCTCTGGCTCTTGCAGTTGCACTAGCAGGTATTGTTGCTGCATTTGCACAATTTGGATTTTTATTTACGACAAAAGCAATAGTTCCCGATATTAAAAAAGTTGATCCCATCAAAGGGATGAAAAATCTTTTTTCTTTGAAAAAAATGATTGAAGGAACTAAGATAACGCTAAAGTCTTTTACCACTTTGGGTGTAGGGTTTGTTTTTTTCTTTTACTTTATTCTAGAACTACCAACTGTAGCTCTTTTTGGACTCGGTGAACAGCTGGCATGGTTGAAAGACAAGACTATTATCATCTCTTTAGTAATGTTGTTGATTATCTTTGTATTTGCGATTATTGATGTTGTAATTGTGAGAAAACAATATTTTGACGGACTAAAAATGTCTAAACAAGAGATTAAAGACGAGATGAAAAACATGGAAGGAGATCCTCTTGTCAAGTCTAAAATCAGACAGATTCAGATGGAAACGGCACGTCGCAGAATGATGGCTGAAGTACCACATGCAGATGTTGTTATCACCAATCCGACACACTATGCAGTTGCAATCAAATATGAACAAGAAAAACATCATGCTCCAATCGTTATAGCAAAAGGGGTAGACAATATTGCACAGCAAATCAAAAAGATTGCACGTGAAAATGACGTGCATATTGTACAAAATCCGCCGCTTGCCCGCTCTTTATACAGTGATGTAAATATTGACCAGCCGATTCCTGAAACATTGTTCGCCGCTGTTGCAGAAGTTCTTGCGTATGTTTATAAAGTCAATAGAAAATAGTATATAATTTCACGTAAAAAAAGTAGCAGAGAATTGGTAGATTTAAATCAAATAACTCAAAGTAAACACATTGTTTTGATTACTGATAATGAAACTTTTTCATTGGCAAACGTACTTTATTCGTATATATTGACGTTGCATAAGAAAGTTTCTTTAATTTCTAATGAAAATATTGCAAAAAAGTTTGCTTTTTTACCATGGTTTGATAAAGTACGTTCACAAGTGCCAGGCTCTAGCGATCTTGAAATAAAAGTTGATTTGCAAACGTTAAAACTTTTTCAAGAAATACAATTGTCAGAGGTTAAGATTAACCAGAAAATGGCAACCGCTTTTTATAGCTCATTTTTAATTGAAGATGAGTTGCACAGTATATTGTGTAATAATGAAAAACTCACTGTTCTGGGTGAACTGATTTTACTCGGAGCTGATGTCACAGAGTGTTACAAAGCTTTGAGAATGTCTAAAAGCTTAGCGCTGTTTAGACTAAAAGCAGTAATGTTCGCAAATTTTGGTTTACAAGATGAAGCGACGGTCGCAGAAGTATATGTTGATGATACAAGCTTAAAACAAAGCGGTGCGAGTATAGAAGATGCTATTGTAATAGCCAAAGAGCTTTTGGAGATAGCACATGTAAATAAAGTTGTTTTGGTCAAACAAGATGAGAATAAAATTTTAAAAGAGATAAAGGAAGAAAATTGAGAAGAAAAAATAATTCGTCGTTTTTAACACTATTTTTAATGTTGATGCTTGTAGGTGGAAGTTTATATGTTTATTTTTCATCTACTTTTGAAAGAGTAGCACCACAAGTAACACTTAATACGAATGGTTTTTGGAATTTAAAAGAGCCGTTACACTTGAAAATAAGCGATGATAGTGGTATTAAGTCTTATAAAATATACATGAAAAGTTCAAAAGGTTTACAACAACTGCAATATGAACAGCTTCTCTCTCCTATGAATTCTATTGATTTAGAAGTTGAACCGCCAAAAGGGATGTATGCATTAAAAGACAAGCAGATCCAAATAATCGTTGAAGCAAGTGACACAAGTAAATGGAATATGTTAAACGGAAATACGGCAATACAAGAATATTCTCTAACAATCGATAAAAAGCGTCCAAGCGTAAGTATTATTAATAATTCATATAAAATTTCTAGAGGTGGTTCCGCACTTGTAATCTTTAGCGTAAATGATGAAAATTTAGAGGAGTTTTATGTTTTAGGAAATAACGGAAAAAAATTTAAAGCGCAGCCTTTTTATAAAGAGGGATATTACATCGCTCTTCTTGCTTGGCCTGTAATAGATGAAAACTTCAAAGCTACGGTTATTGCAAAAGATAGTGCAGGGAACGTAACAAAAACATATGTACCGTTATATTTAAAAGATAAAATTTATAAACTTTCAAAAATCAACCTTTCAGATAAGTTTTTAAAAGGAAAAATTTATGATTTGTCTGAAGAATTTGAAGAGACACAAGGTGTTGACGGCTCATTAGAACAATTTAAAATTATTAACGAAGATGTTCGTGCAAAAAATGAAAAACTGATTCATGAAATTACGTCAAAAGTTTCAGATGAGATGATCAGTGATTTTAAAATGAAAAAAATGTATCCTCTTCAAAATGGAGAAGTTGTAGCGCATTTTGGAGATCATAGAAAATATTATTATGACAACCAGTTTGTAAGTGAAGCGTATCATTTAGGACTTGACCTTGCAAGTTATGCAATGGCACCGATAAAGACACAAAACGGTGGGGATGTAGTATTCACTGACTATAACGGACTTTATGGAAATATGCCGATTATTGCTCACGGATTGGGACTTTACACATTATATGGACACTGTTCTAGCATTGATGCAAGTCTCGGAGAACATCTACCGAAAAACACGAAAATAGCAAATACGGGTAAAAGCGGTTATGCAATGGGTGATCACTTACATTTTGGTGTTTTAGTTCAGGGAATTGAAGTTCGCCCGCAAGAATGGATGGATGATCAGTGGATTAAACTCAATATTAGTGATATAATTAAAGAAGCTAAAAAAATAATAGATAAAAGATAAGAGGCATTTATGTATCAAACAACTATAAAAAAGAGTGTAGAGCTTGTAGGGATAGGACTACATAAAGGTTCACCTGTAAAACTGAGACTTGAACCTTTAGAAGCTGAAAGCGGAATAGTTTTTTATAGAAGTGATGTTGATGTTTCAATTCCTCTTATTCCTGAAAATGTTGTAGATACAAAAATGGCTACAGTAATAGGAAAAGACGGTTATGTAATCTCAACTATTGAACATCTTCTTTCAGCCGTATATGCATATGGAATAGACAATTTAAGAGTTGTCGTTGATGCCGATGAAGTTCCGGTAATGGACGGAAGCAGTGCAAGTTATTGTATGCTTTTAGATGAAGCGGAAGTAGTTGAACTAAATAAGCCTAAGCGAATTATGAGAATCAAAAAAGAGATAGAAGTGAAAGAGGGTGATAAGTATGTAAAACTTTCACCTGCTAAAGATCTCAGTTATGATTTTACTATTAAGTTTCCGCATCCTGTAATTCAAGAACAGACATATGTATTAAAGTTTACAAAGCAGTCATACAAAGAAGAGATCTCTCGTGCTAGAACTTTTGGATTTTTACATGAAGTGCAGTATCTTAGATCAAAAGGTCTAGCTCTTGGTGGTAGTTTAGAAAATGCCGTGGTACTTGATGAAAAGAAAATTCTTAATCCTGAAGGATTACGTTACGATGATGAATTTGTACGCCATAAAATCTTGGATGCTATCGGTGATATGAGCTTAATAGGTATGAATTTTATCGGTAACTATGAAGCTTTCGCAGGAAGCCATGATTTGAATCATAAACTTACTATGGAACTGCTAAAAGATCCGGAAAATTATGAAGTGATTGAACTTGTAGGCGAAGAGTTAAGAGAGTTAGAAAAAGCGTATGCGTAAAAAAGTTGATGTTCTTTGTATTACTTTGTCTTCACCGATTTTAATCGGTATTTACGAAGAGGAGCGACTCATTGAAACAATTAGTTCAGATGAAAAAAGTTCTGATATTTTACCGCTCATTTTTGAAGAGGTCTTAGAAAAGTATGATCTAAAAGCGCTCTTTTATGTCAATGGACCGGGAAGTTTTATGGCGATAAAAATAGCCTACATCTTTCTAAAATCACTCAGTATTTTAAAAGATATTCCTTTGTATGCAAGAGATGCATTTTATTTTAATAATAATCAACCTATAAAAGCGATAGGAAAGCTATTTTTTGTTAAAATGCAGGATGATATACAAACACAAAAACTAGAAACAGTACCGGTGGCGAGTTTTAAACTCCCCGATCTACTGGAGTATAAAGATTTTAGTAAAGAAACGGCACCGCTTTATAAAATAGCCGCCGTTTAATAGGAAAGTATTAGTGATAATAAGTGTACCGGCTACATCTGCAAACTTAGGACCTGGATTTGACTCTTTAGGTCTTGCAGTGGATTTAAGAAATAGAGTTGAGTTTCATCCGTCAAAATTTTTCAGTGTAAGTATAAAAGGTGAGGGTGAAAATAATGCACGTCTAAAGGGGAATAACCTTTTCGTAAGTATTTTTAACGAACATTACTCAAGACTGACAAATAAAAAACAAAACTTCAAGTTTACTTTTTATAATTCTATCCCTATGTCTAGAGGTCTTGGAAGTTCGTCAGCGGTAATTGTGAGTGCTATTGCTTCTGCGCATGAAGCTGCAAATATAAGAGTTTCAAAGCGTCGTATTTTAAACCATGCACTTGTGTATGAACCGCATCCAGACAACATTACACCTGCAGTAATGGGTGGATTTAATGTTGCTACAATTGAGAAGAATAAGGTGTTCTCACAAAAGAAACATCTTCCAGATTATCTTAAAGCCGTAGTGGTTATTCCAAATAAACAGATGAATACATCAAAATCTCGTACGATACTTCCAAAGTCGTATTCTAAAGAGAATGCAGTGTTTAACCTTTCTCATACGGCACTTACGGTTGCTGCATTTTTCAATGAAGATTGGGAGATGCTAAAACTTGCAGCGCAAGACAGGTTCCATCAAAAAGCGAGAATGAAGACATTACCTGAGCTTTTTTCGGTACAGAAAGTTGCTTATGAAAGCGGTGCGTTAATGAGTACACTTTCAGGAAGTGGAAGTACGTTTTTTTCACTTGCTTATGATGATGATGCGGCAATGATTGCAAACCGCCTGAAACAAAAATTTCCTGAGTTTGCAGTTAAAATTTTAGATTTTGATAATAGCGGTTTAATTATCGAAAGATAAACAGTTAAGATCAAGTATTATTTGGATATAATGGCGCAAAAAATTTATAACCCAACAAGAATGTGTGTCTCATGTAGAGAAAGATCCACACAAGAAAATCTTTTAAGATTAAGATGTAATAATGGGGAGTTGTCTCCATTTGAAGGTGTTGGTAGAAGTTTTTATTTTTGTAAAATTTGTTTAGATGATGAGAAGAGAGTTGCTAAAGCACTTATGAGAGTGTGTAGAAGTGGTAACAAAGATGAATTGATGAATAAATTAAAGGAGATTGTCACGAATGAGTGAAAAAGTTAGAGTACATGAAATTGCGAAAGAACTGGGGATTACTTCTAAAGACGTTATAGAAAAAGCTACAAAGATAGGTGTTGATGTTAAATCTGCGCAAAGTGTAGTAACAATGGAAGAAGCTGAAAACTTAGCGAACTTCATTATGAACGGTGAACCTGCAGATGAACAAGTAAAACCTGAGAAAAAAGTAAAAGCAAAAAAAACAGATAAACAAGAAGAAACTCCTAAAGTAGAAGAAAAACCACAGACAAAAGACTCTAATGACTCTGAAAAGAAAGAGGAACAAACTTCTAAAGTACAAGAAGTAGAAAAAGAGCCCACAGCAAAAAATGTAGAAGAAAAAGCTGACAATTCTCCTAAAATTAAAACAGCGGTAAAAAAATCGGGTCTTAAAATTGTTAAGAAGAAAAAAACTCCTAAAGAAGAGATCGTTACAGAGGCACCTGCTAAATCAGAAGGTGTTGTTTCTTCATACGGAAAAATAAGTGCAGAAGTATTAGAAGAACTTGCACACAAGAAAAAAGCAAAAGAGAAATCTGTTCCTGCAATGAAAAAAGAGCAAGGTACTAAACTTGATGTAGATATTTTCGGCGGTTCTATGTCTGATGTTTCTTTAGATATGGATGATCAAGTAGAGCTTTTAGACCTTAATGCGACTGAAAGAAAAGAGATGATCGATGATGAGCCTAAAAAGCCGAAGCAACCAAAACCGATCGGAAGAAACGCAAACAAAAAACAAGCGCCTAAGGGAAGAAAAGTTTCTCGTGATAAGCGTAAAAAATATACAAAAGAGAAGCCGGTAGATGAAGTTGTGACTCATGTTGAGATCCCGGAAGATATCCGTGTATACGAGTTTGCAGAAAAACTAAAACGTCCTATGAGTGATATTATCAAAGTTCTTTTTGACCTTGGTATGATGATGACGAAAAACGACTTCTTAGGTGCCGATGAGATTGAAATCTTATCTGAAGAATTTGGTGTTGAAGTAACTGTTACTGATCCTAAAGATGAATTTAACTATGTTGATGAAACAGAAGTTACAGAAGAGGATCCAAATGCTCAAGAACGTCCACCGATTATTACAATCATGGGACACGTTGACCACGGTAAAACTTCATTACTAGATGCAATTAGAGAAGCAAAAGTAACTGAAGATGAAGCTGGTGGAATCACACAGCATATCGGTGCATATACAATTTCTCAACACGGTAAAGAGATTACATTTATCGATACACCGGGACACGCGGCTTTTGGTGCTATGCGTCAACGTGGTACGGATATTACAGATATTATCATTATCGTGGTTGCTGCTGATGACGGTGTTAAACCACAAACTGAAGAAGTAATTAAGATCGCAAAAGATTCGGGTGCTCCAATTATCGTTGCTATGAATAAAATGGATAAAGAAACAGCAAATCCTGATATGGTAAAAGCTCAAATGGCTGAACGTGGAATCAGTCCTGTTGATTGGGGTGGAGATATTGAGTTCGTTCCACTTTCAGCAAAAAGCGGAATGGGTATTGACGATTTATTAGAAAATATCCTTTTAACAGCTGAGATATTAGAGCTTAGAGCAAACCCTAATGCAGATGCAAAAGCTGCTGTGGTTGAGTCTTCACTTGAAAAAGGGCGTGGAGCAGTTGCTACGGTAATTGTACAAAATGGTACGCTTAAGGTTGGAGACAATGTAGTATGCGGTAGCTCTTACGGTCGTGTAAAAGCACTTATGAATGAAAATGGTAAGCAGATTAAAGCTGTTCCACCTTCACATACAGCTGTTGTTGTCGGTTTAAATGAAGTACCGTCAGCTGGTGAAATTATGATGAAAATGAAAAATGACAAAGAAGCAAAAGCATATGCACAAAAACGTTATGAATATGATCGTCATAAAGAGTTAAGTAAATCAACTAAATCAACTTTAGAAGATATGACATCTATGATTGCAGAAGGTCGTCTAAAATCTCTTAAAGTTGTTCTTAAGACAGATGTTCACGGTTCACTTGAAGCTATTAAATCTTCACTTTCAGAACTTAGAAATGAAGAGGTAAAAATAGATGTTATCTCTAGCGGTGTAGGTGGAATTACTGAAAATGACGTTGAACTGGTTGCAGGTAGTGAAAACTGTGTACTTCTTGGATTTAACGTACGTCCAACAGGTTCTGTAAGAGCACTAGCAAAACAAAGAAATGTAGATATTAGAACATACTCAATCATCTATCAATTACTTGATGATATGACAGGTATGCTTACTGGTATGATGGCGCCGAAATTTACTGAAGAAAATACAGGTCAAGCTGAAGTACGTGATGTGTTTAAATCACCTAAAGGTATGGTTGCAGGATGTGTTGTTGAAGACGGTAAACTAATCCGTGGTGGACTTGTGCGTGTTATCCGTAACGGTGTTGTTGCATTCGAAGGTGAACTTGTGAGTCTTAGAAGATTCAAAGATGACGTGGAAGAAGTTGGTAACGGTTACGAGTGTGGTGTTATCATCTCTAACTACGACGATGTACAAGTTGGAGACGTAATTGAAACATTCAAAAAAGTTGAACAAGAGGTAAGTTTATAATTTTATGACAGAAGCAGAGATTAAACTAAAACGTACAGAATCTGTACTTGCGGAGCTTATTCCAGAAGCACTTTCACAGCTTAACGATGCTAGGTTGCATGAATTAGGTATTATAGAAGTGAAATGTTCACGTGGTAGAAGTGATGCTAAAGTGTATCTTGATCCATCCTATTTTGATGAAAAAGAGAAAAGTCTGCTTTTAAAACAATTGAGAAAAGCAAGACCGATCATAGAAGATTATTGTATGAAAGATCAAGGTTGGTTTCGTTCACCGAAACTTGCTTTTGAGTTTGATGAGCATTTGAAAAAAACACAAAATATTGAAGAGTTATTTAAAAAAATCTCTAAAGAGACTAAAGAGGAAGAGTAATGAGTTTAGAAAGTGATATTGAATCTTTAGTAAAATCTGTAGGACTAGAACTATATGATACTTCAATCGTATCTGAATTTGGTGATACTATTTACAGGGTAGCTGTTGTTTCTCCTGAATTTGAAGATGGTAAAAGAAAAGGTGTAACACTTGATGAATGTGTTGATTTAACGCATCTTATTTCACCTCTCTTAGATGTTACACCACCGGTTTCAGGTGACTATAGACTTGAAGTTGGATCTCCTGGCTTGGAGAGAAAACTGACAACATTAGATCATTTTGAAAAATCTGTAAACGAAAATATTGCCTTTACTACGGCAGAGCAAGATAAAATCAAAGCAAAACTTATTGAAGTTGACGGTTCAAAACTGACTTTTGAAGACGAACATGAAAAGTTTGAAATTGATTTTAATGACATCAAGAAAGCAAAAACTTACTTTGAATGGAAATAGATCATAATTTTTTCATGAATTTAGCCTTGAAAGAGGCTTGGAAATATCAAGGATTAACCTATCCAAATCCGGCAGTCGGGTGTTGCATTGTCGGAAAATATAATGAAATTTTGGCTGTTGAGGCACATCGCAAAGCAGGTGAGCCTCATGCTGAAGTGAATGCGCTACAAAAAGCTTTTTTTAAACTCACACAAAATGATAGAATTTTCTCTTTAGAGTCTTCTCACGAAATTCATAACTACCTTTTAAAAAATCATAATGGTATTTTTCAAGAATGCATTGTTTACACAACACTTGAACCCTGTTCACATGTAGGTAAAACACCTTCGTGTGCTAATCTGTTGAGTTTATTAGGTGTAAAGCAGGTTTTTATCGGTTCCAAAGATTTTAATGTAGAAGCAGCAGATGGCATCGATATTTTAGAAGGTGCATCTATCGGTGTAAAAAGTGAAGTTTTAGAAAAAGAGTGTGGAGATTTACTTTATCCATTTAAAAAATCTTTAGAATCACGTTTTGTCTATTTTAAATGGGCACAAAGATTAAACGGGACTTTTGATGATGGAGCTATCAGTTCTGTTAGTTCTAGAGAACATGTGCATAAACTACGTGATGTTTGTGATCTTTTAGTTATAGGTGGAAATACTGTTCGAATAGACAGACCCACACTTGATGCAAAACTTGTTAATGGAAAAGCACCAGATATTTTGATTATTTCTAAAGAAAAAAAGTTTGACCAAACAATACCGCTATTTCAAGTAGCAAATAGAAAAGTATACATAGCAGATAATTTTACAATATTAGAAAACTATAAAAATATTATGATTGAAGGTGGAGAAACACTTTACAATCTAACAAAAGAGTTTGTGGATTTTTATCTGTGCTATGTAGCACCTAAATTTGGTGGTAAAAAAGGCTTTGAAAATGTTGCGGAAGAATTCGAGATTTTAAATGCAGATAAAGAGCACGAAGATATAATTATGTGGATGAAAGCAAAAGGGTAAAACTGTATGGAAAAACAAGAAAAAATCGTTTCAATGTTCGATGATATAGCAGGAACGTATGATACTGCAAACCGTGTGATGAGTATGGGTGTAGATATCGCATGGAGAAAACAAGCTTGTGATCTTGCTTTTGGATACTTGGGCAAACAAGAGATAGATAGAATTATCGATGTAGCATGTGGCACTGGTGATATGATGGGGCATTGGCAAAAACAAGCAGCAAAAGCCGAGATAAAAGTAAGTGAAATCGTAGGTGTAGATCCATCAAACGGAATGGTAGATGTAGCTCGTAAAAAATTTCCAGACTTTAATTACCATATAGCTAAAGCTACAGAGATTCCTCTTGAAGATGCAAAAGCTGATATTGTCAGTATTACATACGGTATCCGTAATGTTGTAGAGCGTCAAGAAGCTTTTTATGAATTTAATCGCGTATTAAAAGAAGGGGGACTTGTAGTAATTTTAGAATTTATGAAACAAGAGAAAAAAACTCTAAAAGATAAGATTAGAGATTTTTATATGCATAAAATTTTACCGTATGTAGGTGGAGCAATTTCAAAAAATCTAGAAGCGTATACATATCTTCCAAATTCTATAGAAAATTTCGTAACAATTGAAGGGATGCAAGCAGAGCTTGAAAAAGCAGGTTTTGAAATGTTGTATACTCAAAGCTTTTCAATGGATATCTCTACTCTCTTCATTGCGAGAAAAAAATAGTTTTTGCACATGAATGCTCTTAGCGTATCTGCATTAAATGAACAGATTAAAACACTACTAGAGAGTAGTTTTGAAAGAGTATTTGTTGAGGGGGAGCTCTCCCGTATCACTTTTCACAATTCTGGACATATATACTTTACTCTCAAAGATAAAGATTCTGCAATCAGCTGTGTAATGTTTAAAGGCAATGCTACAAAACTGAAATTTCGTTTAGAAGAGGGTTTAAAGGTTTTAGTAGACGGTGCAATCTCCGTTTATAAGCCAAGAGGTAGTTATCAAATCAACTGTTTTATGATCGAGCCTTCAGGGCAGGGAGCTTTGGCACTTGCATATGAACAGTTAAAGAAAAAACTATCAGATAAAGGGTATTTTAATCCTGAGATCAAAAAACAACTTCCAAAATTTCCCTCTAAAATCGCACTGATTACATCAGCTACGGGTGCAGCTTTGCAAGATATGCTAAGAGTCGCAAATAAGCGTTATAGAAATATCAGTATAGATATTTACGATGTTTTAGTCCAGGGAGAAAGCGCCGCTTTCTCTATTGCATCTGCAATCAAACATGCTGATTTAGTTGGATATGATTTAATTATCACGGGACGTGGTGGTGGAAGCATTGAAGACCTTTGGGCCTTTAATGAAGAGATTGTAGCAGATGCTATTTTTGAGGCAAAGACACCTATTATCTCTGCTGTAGGACATGAGATTGATTATTTAATTTCAGATTTTGTGGCTGATCTTAGAGCCCCGACACCGAGTGCTGCGATGGAGATGATCTTACCGGATGTAAACGAGCTTTATCAATATATAGATTCTATAGCAAATCAATTAAATCAGCAGATGAATCAAAAAGTTTTTAACAAAACACAGGAACTACAACACCTGCAAAGATCTTTTATGCAACATTCCGTGGAGAAAAAACTACAGCAGTATAAAGAAAATATTGTAAGTTTGAAAAATAGTTTTGAGCAGACTATTGGGTATAAGTTGCAAAACTTTAGTGCAAAAGTAAAAAATATTCAAGATGCTTATCCTCAAACAATTCAAAATAGATTTAGTAACTACAAAATGCAAATTGTAAACTTACAAAATATGTTTAAATCAAACGATCCGAAACTCAAGAGAAAAAAAGGTTTTGCACAAATATCTCAGGCAAATAAAGTGATAGAGTTAAAATCTTTAAAAGTAGGAGAAGAGTTCGAAGCACAAAGTGACGAGATAGTGATCAGTGCAAAAGTATTAGACACGAGGGTGATCTCCTAAAGAGATCATCTCAGTGTAAGTTGCGGGAAATAAGTGTAAAGCATAACTGATGTTGAAGCCGAGAGTTTATCTATAATTTTTTCAAATTTATCCTCTTCGTTCCAAACAGGACTTTTTACACCACTGAGTTTAACGAGCTCATTTTTAGCATCTGTTTCAACACCTAATTGATCAATTAAACCAACCTCTTTTGCCTGAGCAGCGGTAAAAATATGTGCATTTGCATAGGTGTCTCTTTTATTTATATCTAGACCTCTCGCATCGGCAACATCTTTACTGAACATATCATAAGTACCTTGGATTACTTTGTTTAATTCGTTAATCTCATAATCTTCCCAAGCACGATCAGCCGTACCTACTTGTTTGTATTTACCAGCTTTTACTATTTGAGATTTGATACCGATTTTATTCATGAGTTCACTAAAGTCAGCTCCTTGCATAATTACACCGATACTTCCTACCATACTGCCTGGGTTTGATATAATTTTATCTGCCCAGATACTTGCATAATAACTTCCACTGGCAATAGTCCCTTTAGCATAAACAACTACAGGTTTTTTTGTGGTTGCTCTTTTTATTGCATATGCTATCTCAATAGAAGGTGCAACAGCACCACCTGGTGAGTCTACAGAAAGCAGAATTCCTTTTATATCATTATTTGCAGTAGCTTTATCAATTTGTTCAACAACTGTTTTAGCATCAAATATAGGGCCTACTAGGTCTATTTTTTGAAGATTATTATATCTATAGTGTTGATTCTCATTCGGTGCAAAGATTAAAAAAAGAATCAATACAAAAACACTCGCTTTAAAATGCTCCTGTATAAACTTTATAGGTAAGGTGATGGGTAAAAAAACTTTTTTCAAAAACTCCATTATAGTTCTCCTTTTTCAAGTTGTCCGTTTATAAACACTTTTGATATATCGTAATGGTGAAGAATTAAGTGTGTTGCAAGTTCTTCATTTGGTGTACTTTCAAGATCCAAAACAAGCATATCTGCATTTTTACCTTCAGCTATCTCTCCAGTATTTAAACCTAATGCCTGTGCAGCATTTTTTGTTGCTGCCATAATTAACTGCTGGGCAAAGTCATTAAGTGGTGCATTGGCATGAGTAAAGAGTGATATTTTCATCTCTTCAAAAAGATCAAGTTTATAGTTTGAACTTAAGCCATCCGTTGCAATTACCCATGGAATATTATGCTCATTTAACTCTTTGATATTCAAAATACCATTCCCTAAAAGTCTATTAGAGATCGGACAATGTATAATCGTATGGTTTGCATTTTTAATAGTTTTTAGTTCATCTTCATTTGATTTGACTACATGAGTAAAAAGGGTAGGAGTATCGTTAAAGTGGCTTAAAAATTCTTTTGCATCACTTACATTATGTTCTTGATTAAGGAATTTTTTGAAAAACTCACTAAAATCACCCTTACTTTCATCCAACCAATCTCTCTCAGCCTCACTTTCCATAAAATGAGCTGTAAGCTTGAGTTCTTCATTCTTTACGATCTCTAATGCTTTTTTGATCAAAATAGGGTGTACCGAATAAGGAGAATGGATAGCTACGCCGGGAATGAAACCTTCACGTTTTACAGATTTGCTTGCATCAAGGCGTGCTACAAAGTCTGTAAATAAAGCATCCGCCATAGCAGCCTGACTTCCTATAAGCTCATTAAAAAACACAACATTTTGTTTTGCATTTGCACATGCATCGAGATCCATAGCATGCGAGCTGATTGCTCCAAATGTTGTGATACCGCGATCAAGCATAGCATCAATTGCTTTTTTCATACATTCTTGATTACAACCGTTAATTAGTTCATCACGGTTTTCGATTACACTATAGAGCCAGTTGATAAAATCTCCGTAGCTTAATTGTGTTCTATTTGCAGAAAATTCTATATGTACATGTGAATTTATAAGTCCCGGCATCAATAAAGAGTTTTCTTTTAGTTGAATTATTTTTGCATTAGGAAATTCTTTTTTTAACTCCTCTATAGAGCCGATTTTTTCAATTTTTTTGTCAAATGCTACTGAGACGTTTTTAAGCAGTTTATCAGGTGTTAATATGTAATTTGGTGATATAATATTCATAATTTAGTACTTTATATATAGATTTATGTAAAATTATACACTTTTTCTTTAACAATATTAAGATAGAGTGATAGATGAAAGAAAGAAGGAGCATAGAATGATTAAGTGTCATTTGAAATATGAAAATTTAGAAGATGAACTGACAGAGCTTGAACCAGTTTTAAAAAATAGTTTACAAAATGAGATTCTTACAATTAAACAATTAAACAAAGGTTCTGAAAAATACAACTATGTGAATGATAATGTTAAAAATATTGAAAATGCTGAATATGTTATTTACTCTACTTTTATGAATGAAAACTATCATGAATCTGAGCAGTTTATATTTTTGGATAAAACGGGGAAACTTGTTTGTACTATTTCCGGTCGTGAGATGGATCTTTACGATATGATCAAAGATTGTGAAAATCTTGTAGAGAGTAAATTTTAAGACGCTGTGATTTCTTTAATCTTTTTTTCGATAGAATAAATCTTCAAATACAATATTGAAGGTAAGTAATGAAAATAGTAGTTATTCAAGGTCCAAATTTAAACATGTTAGGTGTTCGTGAACAACAAATTTATGGTCCAATGAAACTAGAGCAAATTCACGCTCAAATGAAAGAAGTAGCAACACAAAACGGTGTTGAAATCGAATTTTTTCAAAGTAACTTAGAGGGTGAACTTGTAGATAAAATCCAAGAGTGTTATGGTGAGGCTCACGGTATTATTATTAATGCAGCGGCATATACACATACTTCTATTGCAATTCGCGATGCTATCGCAGCTGTAAATATCCCAACAATCGAAGTTCATATTTCAAATATCCATAGACGTGAAGAGTTCCGTCAAACAAACATGATTGCACCTGTATGTGCATCGTCTATTGTTGGTTTTGGTCCATTTGGATATCACTTGGCAATGATGGGTATGTTTCAAATTATGAATGAGATTAAAGCTGCTCAAGAAGCACAACAAGCTGCTCAACAAGCATAATCTATGTATTTACAACGCAAAATTAGTGACAAGTTAGTTTCTTTTCACACTTTGCGTTACCCTTTTGTTAAGCCTATTCGATCAAAGCATAGATATGAAGTGGTTGTAGGAATAGGTGGAAATGTTGGTGATGTTCGACGTCGTTTTGAACATCTTTTTGTAATGTTACAACGAGAAAAAAGAGCAGAGTTGTTTAAAACATCGTTGATTTTAAAAAATCCTCCGTTTGGGTATACAGCTCAAGATGATTTTTTTAACTCAATTATGTGTTTTAAAACATCTATGCAGCCAAAAGAGTTTTTACGCTATCTTTTACGAGTTGAAAAACATTTTGGTAGAAAAAGAAGCTTTGCAAATGCACCAAGGACTTTAGATTTGGATATAATTTTTTTTGATAATCGAACTATTGATACAAAAGATTTGACAGTTCCACATCCTCATTGGTATAAAAGAGAGAGCGTTGTAATCCCATTGTTAGGTGCTGCACTATGAAAATGCTTACATTTACCGGAAAATCACCATCGGAAGCTTTAAAAAGAGCTAAAATGGAAATTGGTGACGAAGGTATGTTGATTGAGACTAGAGAGTTAAGAAAAAAAGCTCTCGGTCGAGAAGGTTTATATGAAATTGTAATCGGTATTGATGAAGGTATGATCTCTTCCGAATATGCTAAACCGAAGAAGCCTTTAAGTTCACAACAACCGTTAAAAGATGAATCAAAAGATGTACTTTTTGATATCTCAAATGCTGCCGAGCAAATATCAAAAATTTCTCAAGTGACTGATCCGTTCAGTGCATATGAGAAAAAGCCTGAATATCAAGTACCTGTAGTGGAACCCTTAGAGTTAAAAGAGATCAAATCTGAGATTAATAAGCTTACGGATAAAGTAAAAATTATCCAAAATATGTTTTGGGATGAAAAGTCCCCAGAACTCTCAACACAAATTCCACCGGAGTTTTCTGAGATCTACCGTTTAGCAAATCAGAGCGGTATGAATAAAGATCATCTTGATATGCTTATGCAAGTGACATTAGAGCATATGCCTTTAAAGATGAGAGAAAATTCTGCAACTGTAAAGCGTTATTTTCAAACTATTCTGCGTAAAATGGTTCCGATAAGAATAGAAAGTATGCCTCCGGTAGGAACTAAAAAAGTAATAATGCTTGTTGGTCCTACAGGGGTGGGAAAAACGACATCAATTGCAAAGTTAGCGGCAAGATATTCATTTTTATTAGAGAAAAAATATAAAGTCGGTTTGGTAGTCCTTGATACGTACAGAATAGGTGCAGTTGAACAACTAATGCAATATGCAAGAATGATGAAACTCGGAATTGAAACGGTTGTGGATCCTCCGGAGTTTTCTTCAGCACTAGATTCATTGAAATATTGTGATTGTATATTAATCGATACTATGGGTTCAAGTCCGTACGATAAACAAAAAATTGAAAAAATTTATGAGTGTTTACATTCAAATACTACGAGTTATGAGATTGATGTGGTTCTTGTAATGCCAAGCAGTATCAAATATGAAGATTTAAAAATGACTTATGATAATTTTTCATCTTTGGGAATAGATACATTAATGTTTACTAAACTTGATGAGACTATTGGATTTGGGAATATTTTTTCATTGGCGTACGAAACGAAAAAACCGATTAGTTATTTTTCTGTAGGTCAAGAGGTACCGGAAGATTTGGTAACGGCATCAAGTGACTTCTTAATCGAGTGTTTATTACACGGTTTTAATAGGAGCAAAGCATGATGGGGCATCAGGCTGAAAAATTAGAAGAATTAGTCTCATCAAATGCAGCAAAAAAGTCTAAAAAGACACGTTTTATTGCTATTACAAGTGGTAAGGGTGGTGTAGGTAAAAGTACGCTGAGCTCAAACCTTGCATATACATTGGCACAAAAAGGTTTAAACGTAGGAATCTTTGATGCTGATATCGGTTTGGCAAACTTAGATGTTATGTTTAACGTGAAGATTAAAAAGAATATTTTGCATGTACTTAAAGGTGAAGCGAGTGTGTCGGATATTTTAATTCCAATCACACGTAACTTGATATTAATTCCAGGTGAAAGCGGTGATGAAATTCTAAAATATTCAGATAGTGCACTATTTGAGCGTTTTATGGAGGAAGCACAAATTTTAGATAAACTTGATGTGATGATTATAGATACAGGGGCTGGAATAGGGGAGCATATTCAGATGTTTTTAAATGCAGCTGATGATGTAATTGTTGTAACAGTTCCCGATCCTGCTGCTATTACTGATGCGTATGCGACTATTAAAACAGTAGCAACTCTTAGAAATGATATCAATATGATTATGAATCAGGTAAAAAGCGAAAAAGAAGCAGTTGGTGTATTTGAAAAGATAAAAAAAGTTGCAAATGCCAATATAGGCGGAAATTTAAACTTGCAACTGCTTGGAAAAGTCAATGCTGATATAAAAGTTTCATCAGCAGTGAAACAAAGAGCTCTTTTTTCAGTTTTATTTCCATCTGCACAAGCAACAAAAGATATTGAGCTTATTGTACAAAAAATCATCTCAAAGCTGGAACGAAATGTGCTAGTTAAATCCACTGAAAGTGGTTTAAGTGGTCTATTTAAACGTTTAATAGACCATTTTTAAAAAAAAGGTGGGTAGTTGATGTTAGGTGAAAATTTTGTATACTTTTTTACTGTGCAGGGATTTTTTATTGGTATAGTATTTGGGATATTAAAATCTTTTGATGCCGCTGGACTACTGACATATACCTTTTTTATTACTGTTTTCTTTTATCTTTTTTCTCATGTTGTTATTGCCTTATACTACAGAACAATCAGTGTAAGAGCGTACAATTTTCCAAAAGATACACACGAAAGAGAATTAGATCTTTTTGTTAAAGAGATTAATAAGCGTGAGAAGTTGATAGATTCAGCATGTCGTTTAACTGACTATGCAATGAAAATGAACTCTGAAGATAACGCAGGACAAAAACAATGAGTCAAAACGTTTATGCCAATGATTTAAAACATCAAGAGGATGAACTGGCTATTCAGTATCTTCCCGCAGTTAAAGCTATGGCATTTAGATTAAAAGAGCGTTTACCGAGTTCGATAGACTTTTCCGATCTGGCAGCAATAGGGACAGAAGAGTTGATTAAACTGGCACGTCGTTATGACGATACCCTTAATGATAATTTTTGGGGCTATGCAAAAAAAAGAGTCTATGGTGCAATGCTTGATTATCTTCGCAGTTTAGATGTTTTAAGCCGTTCTAACAGAAAACTTGTTAAAGCTATTGATCATGCTGTTGAAGAATACCGTTTAACACATGATGAAGAACCAACAGATGAAGAACTTGCTACAATACTAGAAGAAGATGTAGAAAAAATCCACGAAGCGAGAGTTGCTTCTAATATTTATACAGTAATGCCTCTTCATGACCAACTGCAAGTTGGTGATGAGGGTGCAGCACTTGCTCAAATTGAAAAAGAGGATCTGATTGATGTTATTAAAAATGTTCTTTCAACATATAAAGAGAGAGAACAGATGATTATACAACTGTATTATTTTGAAGAGTTGACACTCAAAGAAATTAGTGAAGTATTAGATATAACAGAATCAAGAATTTCACAAATTCATAAATCTGTTTTACATAAAATTAAAGAGAGTATAGGAGCATAGTATGGCAGATATACTTTCCCAAGAAGAGATTGATGCATTATTGGATGTTGTTGAAGATGAAGGTGATGATGTCCTAGAATCGGAAGACGACAATTTACTTCCTCAGAGACAAGTAACTTTATATGATTTTAAACGTCCTAACAGGGTTTCCAAAGAACAGTTACGTGCTTTTCGTGGTGTTCATGATAAAATGGCAAGAAGTTTGGCTTCACAGATTTCATCTATTATGAGAAGTATCGTAGAGATCCAGCTTCATTCGGTTGACCAGATGACATATGGTGAGTTTTTAATGTCGTTGCCAAATCCTACGAGTTTCAATGTTTTCTCTATGAAACCTTTAGAAGGTAGCGGTGTTATAGAGATCAATCCTTCAATCGCTTTTCCAATGTTAGACAGATTGTTAGGCGGTAAGGGTGAACCATTTGATTCAACGAGGGAGTTTTCAGATATAGAGCTCTCTTTATTTGAAACAATTTTACGTGTAATGATGGCTACACTAAAAGAGGCATGGGGACCAGTAATGGATATTTATCCAACAATTGAGTCTAAAGAATCAAGTCCTAACGTTGTACAAATTGTTGCTCAGAATGAGATTGTAGTCATGGTTGTAATGGAAATTATTATTGGGCATAGTTCAGGTATGATGAACATTTGTTATCCTGTTATCTCTTTAGAACCTGTACTGCCAAAACTGGCTTCACGTGACCTAATGTTGAATGAAACGAGTTCAAAAAAATCTAGAAATACAGAATTAAAAGTGTTGCTTGGTGGTGCTAAAGTAAATGTTGAAGCTAAGCTCGGTGAAGCAGACCTGTCGATGGCAGAGGTTTTAGAGCTTAAAGTTGGTGACGTATTACGTTTATCGAGTCCCGCAGATGATATTGTGACCGTTTCTGTTGACGGTAAAGACAGATTTCGTGGAGAAATAGGATTGAGAAGATACAGAAAGTCTATAAACATTCTTGAAATCATCGAAACTGAAAAAGATGAGGTTAAATTTGCACTTGAAAATCTTGAACAGCAACGTCACGATAAAATTTCTGGTGTACGTGACATAATTCATGAAGAAGAAGCAAATGAGTTTAATGAATTTGAAGAGAAAGACACAGATAAAGGGGAATAAATGAGTGACTTTATAAAACTATTTGAAGATGAAACAGTTGCTACTATAGAGGCACTTGTCGGTTCGGCTCCATCTTTAACGCTAAAAGAGGAACAAGAATTAAGTATTATATCTAATATTGTACCTCCAATTGTATTGGTAAAATTAAAAATAAGCGGTGATATAGAAGCAGATGCTATGGTCGCACTTCCGCCAAATTTATCAACATCATTATCAGATATGATGATGGGTGAAGAAGCTAGTGACAGAGAAGATGTAAGTGATGATGATATAGACGCTACTAAAGAGATAGTGTCTAATATCTTCGGTGCTGTTGCCAATACATTGTCTGCACAAAAAGAATTACCGGTACTCTCATTTAGTATAGATAGTATAGAGTTTATTGGTGAAAGTGAAGATGTAAGCTTAGAACAGTTTAGTAAGATGTATGTTTATAAGTTTTCATTAGATTCTTTAAATTCACTTTTAATGTTTATTATTGACGATAAGTTGACTTCTAAACTCTACGGAGGGGCTTCTGAAGAAGCTGTGACAGAAATTAGTATAGATGCCCCAACTTCTGTTGCTACGCCAGCAAAACCTTGCAATGAGACAAAAGTGAAACTTTCTGATGAAGAGATGAGTAATATTTCTTTAATTTTAGATGTAAAGTTACCTGTAAAAGTGCGTATAGGTAAAAAAAGAATGTTATTAAAAGATGTTTTAAATATGGATATTGGTTCTGTGATAGAATTAAATCAATTAGCTAATGATCCGTTGGAAATTTTAGTTGACAATCATGTGATAGCAGAAGGTGAAGTTGTTATCGTAGATGGAAACTTCGGTGTTCAAATTACATCAATCGGTAGCAAAAAAGATAGATTAAACAAACTAAAAGAATAAGATTTTCATATACTTTAATTGGATATAATTGCAAAATTGTGATTATAAAAGATTAAGGTAAGAAAATGAAAAAAGTTTTAGTTGGGATGAGTGGAGGAGTCGATTCTACCATCACTACATTATTATTGAAAGAGCAAGGGTATGAGGTTGAGGGAGTATATATGAAACTTCATTCAAAACCTGGATATCATGAAATTCATCAAGCCCGTGCTCAAAAAGCTGCAGACTTTGTGGGTATTAAACTCCACGTATTAGATCTTCAAGATATATTCAAAGAAAAAGTTTTTCAACCTTTTATCGATACTTATGCTGAAGGTAAAACACCAAATCCATGTGCACTGTGTAATAGAAATTTAAAATTTGGTGAAATGATTAAATTTGCTGATGAGGTAGGTGCAGATTATTTAGCAACAGGACACTATATTCAAACAGATGGTGAATTCTTGTATGCTGCACATGATGATACAAAAGATCAAAGTTACTTCTTATTCTATATAAACAAAGATATCTTACCAAGATTAAAGTTTCCGTTAGGTGAAAGAAAGAAAAGCGATATTAAAGAACTGGCTGCTTCTATAAAAGGATTAGAGTCATTCGCATCTCAAGCAGAATCTAGCGAAATATGTTTTGTTGAAACTACATATACAGATGTTCTTAAAAACTATGTACAAGTTGACCAAGTAGGTGAAGTACTAGATAAAGATGGAAATGTAGTAGGTGAGCATAAAGGATATATGCACTATACAATTGGTAAAAGAAGAGGTTTTACTGTTAATGGTGCTCATGAACCGCATTTTGTTACAAAAATCATTCCTGAAAAAAATCAAATTGTAGTAGGTACACGTGATGAACTTGCTTGTAATAGAGTAGTACTAAATAATTTGAATTTTTTTAATGATGAAACAGAGTTTAAATCAACAGTGAAACTAAGATATAGAACAAAAGCTGTAGATTGTAATGTAAAGATAGAAAACGATAAAGCATATGTAGAATTAGATGAAGGCGTTTTCGGTGTTGCAGTAGGTCAAGCAGCAGTGTTCTATGATGATGATAAATTAATTGGTGGTGGTTGGATTATAGAAGCAAATTAGAAAAAACGAAAACTTTTCGGAAACCTTTTAGATTTTAATGAATCTTTAAGGAATAATCCCCTATAATTCCCGTCCACAAACGATGAGAGGCCAACGAAAGAGGGTCAGAATCTTC
>NZ_JARXNQ010000006.1 GCF_029872055.1 Sulfurimonas sp. C5 | reverse complement strand
CAAGAACTCAACGAGATTTTGGCTGCAAATACAGGTCAAAAACTTGCAACGATCGAAAAAGATACTGATCGTGATAACTTCATGAGTGCCGAAGAATCAAAAAAATACGGTATGATTGATGAAGTACTCACAAAAAGTGAAGTAAAAGAGGACTAACTGTTTTAGTCATAAAATTTTGTAAACTCTTCTAATGCTACTCTATCAGTTTTATAACTGTTGATGGGTGCATTAGTATCCTCATATCCCAAAGCTATACCGCACAATAATATTTTCTCTTTTGCAATGTTAAGTTCATTTTTGACAATGGATGGATACTCTGCTAATGAAGCCATTGGGCAACACCCTAAACCCAGTTCTGTTGCTGTTAACATTATTGATTGTAAAAACATACCATAGTCTAAGTATGAACCTTTTTCTAAAATTGGATCAATAAAGAAATAAAGAACAACAGGAGCACCGAAAGCTTGGTAGTTTTTTCTCCATTGTTGTAGCTGTTTTATCTTGTCTTCTTTGTTTATTCCTAAAGTTTGGTACATTAGAAGCCCAGTAGCTTTACGTCTGCTTTTATAAGGTTCTATCCATTCTTGTGGATAGTACTGATAATCCATCTTTTCTTTTTTACCCTTATCAAAGAGTTCTAACATTTTGTTTTCAAGAGTTGTTTTTTTATTTCCGGAAACTACACAAACATCAAACGGTTGCATATTAACACCTGAAGGTGACATCTTTGCAGCTTCTAAAATATTTATGATTGTATTCTTTGGAACTTCTTTGTCCAAATATGCCCTGACAGATTTTCGTTGTTGTAAAACATCTATGACACTCACAATATTCTCCTCTTATATGATTGTATAAATTATACAATCTATGTATAGCATAAAGAAAGCAGCTACATAAAATAGAAACTATACAAAAAGAGATAGCACTTAACAATTTTGTTGTACAGGTTTACATTATTTGTCCACTTTTGGTTACAAAAAACGATTTTGTAGCTTCATTTTTTCCTTTTTTGTTAATAATTTTTTTCTTCTATTCTTAAATTAAAATAAGACAAAAAAACTCCTTTTTTATTTTAAAAACCCTTAAAACAGGGCTTTATAGACAAATTTGTAAATTTTTTTAAAAAATATCTTCTCTAGGGAACGCTATGTGTAATAGTAATTTCGAACTTAAATTAAACGCATTAAAGGAGACGATATGTCTGAATTAAGACAAATTGCATTTTACGGAAAAGGTGGAATCGGGAAGTCAACTACTTCTCAAAATACATTGGCGGCTATGTGTCATTACTATGGTAAAAAAATTCTTATTGTTGGTTGTGACCCGAAAGCGGATTCAACTCGTCTTATCTTACACGAGAAAGCACAATCTACAATTATGCAACTAGCTTCTGAAGCAGGAACTGTTGAAGATCTAGAGTTAGAAGATGTATGTAAACCGGGTGCGGATGAATTCCACCCAGATAACACAGAAATCACTGAAGGTTTCATTATGTGTACAGAGTCTGGTGGTCCAGAGCCAGGTGTTGGTTGTGCAGGTCGTGGTGTTATTACAGCGATTAACTTCCTTGAGGAAGAAGGTGCTTACGATGATGATTTAGATTTCGTTTCTTACGACGTACTTGGTGACGTTGTTTGTGGTGGATTCGCTATGCCAATTCGTGAAGGTAAAGCTCAAGAAATTTACATCGTAATGTCAGGTGAAATGATGGCTATGTATGCAGCTAACAACATCTCTAAAGGTATTTTAAAATACGCTAATACTGGTGGTGTTCGTCTTGCAGGTCTTGTATGTAATGCTCGTATGACTGACCGTGAGTATGACCTTGCTAAAAACTTAGCAACTCAAATCGGTACTCAAATGATTCACTTCGTACCACGTTCTAACCACGTTCAACGTGCTGAGTTACGTCGTATGACTGTTGTTGAATTCTCACCAAACTCTGATCAAGCGATGGAGTACAAAGAGTTAGCTCGTAAAATCATCGAAAACGATCTTAAAGTTATCCCAACTCCATTAGAGATGGATGACCTTGAAAACCTATTAATGGAATTCGGTTTAGACGAAGAAGTAGAAGAAGGTGCAGTTGGTCAAAAAGAAGCGTAAGCTTCGACCAACAGCCTATACTTAGTTTTTAAAATTTCACAATATATTATACATAAACAGGAGAGAGAAATGTTCGTATGTGGTTACCACTTCCCAGCAAGTGAAGGAAATGATGTTAGTTTTGACAAAGTTATTGCAAAAGTAGAAGAAGGTTTAGATGCAGCAGGTAAATCTGTTGTTCTTACAAGTGAAACTCGTGAGGGTGCTTTATTAGAAGAGATCACTGTAGCAGAGGGTACTTTTGCTCATAAAGCTCTTGTAGATTACTACAATAATGCAGAAGTTGCAGATAAAGATGGTTTCAAAATGATGTATTACACAAATAAATACCAAATTTCTGAAATTTCAAAATCTGTTGACGGTGACGCAACAAAAGATCTTTGTAAAAAATTAGATGATATGAATCTATACAGAATTAAAGTAGCTTAGTCAGCTGCTTTAATACCCTTAAGGAGGAAAGAATGGGTCCAGAAACATTAGAAGCTTTACAACAAGAAGCTATCGCAGAGGTTTTAGAAGTTTATCCTGCCAAAGCGGCTAAAAACAGAGCAAAACACTTAGGTGTAGATGCACCAGAAGGTGTTAAAGGTGCTTGTGATAAAACAAGATCAAACAAACAAACTGTTCCAGGTGTAATGTCTCAACGTGGTTGTGCTTATGCAGGTTCTAAAGGGGTTGTTTGGGGTCCAATTAAAGATATGATCCATATCTCTCACGGTCCAGTTGGTTGTGGTCAATATTCTCGTGCTGGTCGTCGTAACTACTACATCGGTACTACAGGTGTTGATACTTTCGTTACAATGAACTTTACAACAGACTTTACAGAAAAAGACATCGTATTCGGTGGAGATAAAAAACTGAAAAAAGCTCTTGAAGAGATTGATGAATTATTCCCGTTAAACAACGGTATCTCAATTCAATCAGAGTGTCCAATCGGTCTTATCGGGGATGATATTTCTGCAGTTGCAAAAGTACATAAAAAAGAGAGTTCTAAACCAACTGTTGCCGTATCTTGTGAAGGTTTCCGTGGTGTATCTCAATCACTTGGTCACCACATCGCAAACGATATGATCCGTGATGAAGTTATGCCAGATGCTGCTGCAAGAGCTGATTTCGAATCTACTGATTATGATGTATCTATTATCGGGGATTACAATATCGGTGGAGATGCTTGGGCAACTCGTATCTTACTTGAAGAGATCGGTCTTCGTGTTATTGCACAATGGTCAGGTGATGCTTCATATAAAGAATTAGCTGTAGCTCCAAAAGCGAAGTTAAACTTACTTCACTGCTACCGTTCAATGAACTATATCTCACGTCACATGGAACAAGAATTCGGTATTCCTTGGATGGAATATAACTTCTTCGGACCAACTAAAACGACTGAGTCTTTAAGAAAAATTGCTGCTTTCTTTGATGAGTCTATTCAGAAAAAAGCAGAAGAAGTTATCGCTAAATATACAGCTATGACTGATGCGGTTATCGCAAAATTTAAACCGAAATTAGAGGGTAAACAAGTAATGTTATACGTTGGTGGTTTACGTCCTCGTCACGTTATCGGTGCTTACGAAGATCTTGGTATGGAAGTTATCGGTACTGGTTATGAGTTCGCTCACGGTGATGACTATAAACGTACTAAAGAAGATATTGCAAGATCTACTCTTATCTATGATGATGTTAACGAGTATGAACTTGAAAAATTCGTTAAAAAATTAAAACCGGATTTAGTAGCTGCTGGTGTTAAAGAGAAATATGTATTCCAAAAAATGGGTCTTCCATTTAGACAAATGCACTCTTGGGATTATTCTGGTCCTTACCACGGGTATGACGCATTCGCAGTATTTGCAAAAGATATGGATTTAGCTATGAACTCTCCAGTTTGGAACCATACTAAAGCTCCATGGGAAAAAGAAGAAGTAGGAGCTTAAGATGCAAGACGTAGAAAACATTGTTAACGGTCAAAAATTATTTTTAAAACCGGAGTACCAAGAAGTACTTAAAAATAAAAAACAATTCGAAGGTGCTATGGGTGCTGTAAACCCTGCTAAAGTTGAAGAAGTTGCTGAGTGGACTAAAACTTGGGAATACCGTGAGAAAAACCTTGCTCGTGAGGCTATCACTGTAAACCCTGCGAAAGCTTGTCAACCACTTGGTGCTATCATGGTTGGTCTTGGTATAGAAAACACTATGCCATACGTTCATGGTTCACACGGTTGTGTTGCTTACTTCCGTTCATACTTTACACGTCACTTCAAAGAGCCAACACCATGTGTATCTGACTCTATGAGTGAATCTGCAGCGGTATTCGGTGGTCTTGCAAATATGAAAGACGGTTTACGTAACTGTAACGCTATGTATAAACCAGAGCATATCTCTGTTTCTACTACTTGTATGGCTGAAGTTATCGGTGATGACTTAAATGCTTTCATTACAGGTGCTAGAGAAGATGCTGAGGGTGAATTAGATGATTTACCTATCACATATGCTCACACTCCATCATTTGTTGGTAGCCATATTACTGGTTACGATAACATGATGAAATCAACTTTAGAGCAACTTAACCCAGAAAGAAGCGAAAAAGTTGTTGAAGAGGGTCGTATCAACATCATCCCTGGTTTTGAACCATACTTAGGTTCTTTAGCAGAGGTAAAAGAGATCTCTAAAATGTTCTCTGACAAAATTCACATGATCGGTGATCATGAAGCTCAATGGAATACAGGTGCTGGTTCATATTCACTATATGCTGGTGGTACTCCATTAGATATCGTTAAAACTGCTATCAATGCAGAATCGACTATCTCTTTACAAAAATATTCTACAGTGCAAACTGCTAAGACTATTAAAAATAAATGGAAACAAGGTTATGAAACTTGTAATCCAATCGGTTTAGCTGGAACTGATGCGTTTGTTATGAAACTAGCTGAACTTACTGGTAAAGAAGTACCAGAAGAATTAAAAGCACAACGTGGTCAACTTGTTGATGCTATGCAAGATTCTTATCCGTATATGCACGGTAAAAAATTCGCAATCTATGGAGATCCTGACTTCTTATTAGGTCTTGTATCTTTCATCGTTGAGATGGGTGGTATTCCAACTCACGTTCTTTGCCATAATGCGCCAAGAAAAGGTTGGGAAGATGATATGAAAGCTATCATTGCTAAATCTCAATGGGCTGAAGATTGTCAAATTTGGCCAGGTAAAGACTTATGGCACTTACGTTCATTACTATTCACTGAGCCGGTTGACTTCATGATCGGTAACGTATATGGTAAAGAACTTTACCGTGATACAGGAACTCCGTTAATCAGAATCGGATTCCCTATCTTTGATAGACACCACCTACATAGATACTCTATGAGTGGTTACAAAGGTGCGTTAAACTTACTTACTTGGATTACGAACGCTGTTCTTGACCAACTAGATGAAGAAACAAAAGATATCGCAAAAACTGACTACTTCTTCGACTGTGTAAGATAGTTAAAAAAATTCATTTATTCTCCAAAACTAGAGAGGTTTCTCTCTAGTTTTTTTTTAATCCACCATTGTATCAAAAAAGATATAAAGAAAATAAAAAGGCTTAATATGAAACTGAGTGCCAGAAATCAATTACACGGTATTGTGGAATATCTAGATAAGGGGATGATAAATTCGTCTGTGTATATAAAACTAAAAAGCGGCTATACCCTGGTAAGTGTTATTACAAACACTGCAGTTGAAGACTTGAATCTGCAAATAGGTGATAAAGTACTTGCATTTTTTAAATCAAGTTCTACGCTTATTACAACAGATATAACTCTGAATATCAGTGCTAGAAATAAATTCCAAGGCACTATAAGTAATATCAATGAAGGCACAGTGACGGCAGAAATAGAAATCGAAATAGGGGCTAGTGACAAAATTGTTTCGGTGATTACAAAAATATCGACAAGGACTTTAGAGTTGCACTGCGGAGATGCTGTGAGTGCGATAATTAAAGCTACAGATGTCATGTTGGCAAAATAAATTTTTTCTAGATATTTCTCAAAGGAACACTTTTTGAATAGATAATGTAAAAATTATGAGGAATCTCTTATGGAATATATAATTTTAGGATTAACTATGCTGACTTACGCTGTGGGAATTGGATTATATGTTCAAAGAGTAGCTGCAAAGACAAAGAGTAACTAATGAGTCACGCTACACTGGAAGATACATATAATTTTGCCAAAAAATTTTCTCAATACAAAGATTTTTATATTAAACACAATAATCTGATTTTTTCAAAACTGGGTTTGGGGACTTTTGTAAAAGAACCTTATAAAGAGGAAAATTATGTTTTTCACTATATTGAGGCTGTTAAAGAAGCAATAAGACAAGGGATCAATGTTATTGATACTGCAAGTAACTACCGTTATGGCCAAAGTGAAAAAGAGATAGGTGAAGCCTTGGCAGAACTTATTGCAGAGGGTGAAGTAAAACGTGAAGAGTTGATAATAGCTTCAAAAGGCGGTTTTATAGAGCTTGAATATCCTTTTCCTGAAAATCCTTATACTTGGATTGCAGAAAACATTATTGAGGCTGGTCTTGCAACAAAAGACGATATAGAACTAGACCAACACTGCATAACACCTGATTATCTTGAAGCTAGTTGTAGAAAAAGTCTAAAAAATTTAGGTGTAGACTCTCTTGATATTTATTACCTTCATAATCCTGAAATGCAGTTACTTCGTTTAGGGCATAAAGCTTTTTACAAACAGATAGAAAAAGTATTTGAACGTTTTGAAAAACTTGCTGATCTCGGACTTATTCAAAGTTACGGTGTAGCCGTTTGGAACGGATTTACATCGGAAAATTCAAGTGAGCTAATTAGTTTGGAAAAACTTGTCGAGTGTGCTATTAAAGTCGGTGGCATGGGACACAGATTTAAGTATATCCAACTACCGTTTAATATGGGAAAAACAACTGCCTATACGGCAGAGACACAAAAAGTAGACGGTGTAGCTTGTTCGGTGATAAATGCAGCACATAATTTAGGTATTGGAGTTATCAGTTCATCTTCACTATTACAGATGAATCTGTTTAAAAAGTCATTTTCTGCCGAGACAGGTGTAGTGTTAGACAATTCTATGACTTTAAAAAATGATATTCAGCTTGCACTTCAGTTTGTTCGTTCAACTCCGGGAATCGTTACTTCCCTGTTTGGTTCGAAAGTACCTGTAAATATTAGAGAAAATTGTGAGATTTCAAAAGTAAGAGCAGTTCCTCGTACAAAATATGATCTACTCTACAGGTTATAAGCATGTTATATGATGTAATTGTAGTAGGCGGCGGTGTAGCCGGACTTATGGCGGCTATTGAAGCAAAAACAAACAACAACAAAGTAGCTCTAATAACAAAAGGGAATCTGTTTAAATCAAATTCTTCCATCGCAAGTGGTGGTATTAATGCCGTTTTAGATCCGAATGATAAAGATGGAATTCGCTTTCACGTAGTCGATACAATGCGTGCATGTTTTGGGATTGAAAAAAGAAAAGCGATTACATATATGTGTGAACGTGCACCTCATATAATCGAGAAACTGGTTGATTTCGGTGTTGCATTTGACAAAGATGAAAACGGCAAGATTGCACAAAGAAGTTTTGGAGGCGGCAGGACGCAAAGAACTTGTTTTGTAGGTGATAAAACTGGTGCTGCAATAACACAGGCACTGATAAAAAAAGCCAAAAGTGTGGGAGTGACGTTTCTAGTAAATAATTTTGTTATGAACTTAACACACCTGAACAATCGTGTCAGCGGTGTCGTAGCATTAAGAAGATCAGATTCCTCTTTAATGGTTTACCCTGCAAAATCGGTTGTTTTAGCTGGTGGGGGATACGCAGGGATCTATAGAGGGCATACGACAAATGCGCAAGATTATGCAGGTGATATGTTGGCACTTGCTCTAAGAGCCGGACTCAATTTAAAAGATATGGAATTTGTTCAATTTCATCCGACAGGTCTGCATAAAACATCTTATTTGGTAAGTGAAGCGGCACGCGGTGAAGGTGGATATCTGATCAATGAAAAAGGTGAACGTTTTGTGAATGAACTTGAACGACGTAACGTTGTGAGTTCAGCAATATCAAGACAAATTGAAGCCGGACACAAAGTGTACATAGATCTGCGTCATCTGCCAAAAGAGTTAATTGAGACAAGACTGCCAAGTCTGTACAAAGCTGCATATAACCAAGCAGGAATAGATGTAACACAAGAGCCTTTAGAGATCCGTCCCGTTGCTCACTATTCGATGGGCGGTATAGAATCCAATATGACTAAAACTTCTATAAAAGGACTGTTTGTATGTGGTGAATGTGCAGCTGAAGGTATTCACGGAGCCAATCGTTTAGGAGGAAATTCTTTACTTGAAGGTGCTGTTTTCGGTGAATTAGCAGGTAAAAATGCACTTGCTTGCTCACAAAACAGAGACTTCTTGCCGATAGACTACAATTTGGTAATAAAAGATCAAAAACTTATAGATTGGATCTTCGATATGGACAGTTCAAAGAATTTTAATGCCATGAGAGTATCCATGGGTGAAGCAATGTTTAAATATGCAGGTATTCATAGAGATGAAGATGGGCTACAAAAATTGTTTGATTATTTAAAATATCTTCGTAAAGAAGCTATCACACTACATTGTATCGATAAAGGCAGGGCAAATAATGTTGAACTTATTTCAATTTTAGAACTTAGAAATGCCTTGGAGGTTGCAGAAGCAGTTGTTTTATCGGCTATGTTTAGAAAAGAGAGTCGGGGTGCTCATCACAGAGATGACTATAAAAAAGATGATATTACTTTACAAAAATCTATCTTGGTGAGCGAACCTAAAAAAGGGTTTTTTGATGTGCGTTATGAAGACAAAGGGCTCATCAAATGGATACGAAATTTAATTAAAGGATAAAAAATGGCAAAAGTTATGTTAAGAGAAAATGATGGAGAGATTTTTTTCTACATTGCAAAAAAAGATATGGAAGAAACTATAGAGTCTTTAGAGTTTAACACTGATGAAAAATGGGGTGGAGAAGTAGAGCTTAGTAATGGTGAAACTTGGTGGATTCAACCAGGTCCTAAAAACCTGCCAAAAGAGGAAGTCTGCAAGAAGCTGGCTGACTGATTAAAAGTTATACATAAAACATCATAAAAAATATTCAAATAGTTATATAATTTATATAAAAAATAAAAAGAAGAAATAATTATGATAACTTGCGATCATTGTTTAACTCATAAAGAGCTGTTGGTTTTATATGATATTGCGGCATTAATATCTGATTCAAGAGATATTCAAAAATCTTTAGAGAAAAGTTTACAAGCATTGAAAAACTCTCTGCAATTGGAAAATTGTGTAATCTATAAACTAGAGGATGAGACTTTAAATGTTTTTGCATCTTTAGGTTTTAGCAAATTTCAAAAAGTAAACTCTGAGTATAAACTAGGAGAGGGTGCTACGGGTCTTGCAGCAAAAAGTATGGAGCCTGTAGTTATTGAGAATATCCATAACGATATTTTATTTCTCAATAAATCTGGTAATAAAACAAATCATACGATTTCATATATTGCAGTACCTATGATTGCAGGTAAAGATGTTGTCGGAGTAATTGGGGCTAACCTAACAAAAGACACACAAATTGATTTTGAAGAGACGGTGAGAATACTCACAATTATTAGTTCTTTATTTGCACAATATATCAGCTCGAATGATTTTGTGGAGAAAGAGAAGGAAAGGCTTAAGGAGTTAAAACTTTATTATAAAATGGAATGGGATTCAAAGGTACACAATTTTGGTGACATTATAGGTGAAAGCCCTAAAATGCAAACTGTTTATCAAGTGATTGAGAGAATTGCACAAAGTGATGTAACTGTTTTAGTTCGTGGTGAAACAGGAACGGGTAAAGAGTTAGTCGCTGCTGCAATTCATAAACGTTCAAAAAGAAATGAAGAACCGTTTATTAAGCTCAATTGTGCGGCAATTACAGACACTCTTTTAGAAAGTGAACTTTTTGGGCATGAAAAAGGTGCTTTTACCGACGCAAAAGAGACACGTAAAGGTCGTTTTGAACTTGCGGACGGCGGGACACTTTTCCTAGACGAGATAGGAGATATTTCTGCCTCTGCTCAGGTAAAACTTTTACGTGTTTTACAAGAGAGAGAGTTTGAGCGTGTTGGCGGAAGTAAAACTATTCGCGTAAACGTTCGTCTGGTCGCTGCAACAAACAGGGATCTAGAGCAGATGGTAAAAGATGGTGAGTTTAGAGAGGATCTTTACTACCGTTTAAATGTAATTCCAATTGATCTGCCACCACTTCGTGAACGTGGTGAGGATATTAAGTTATTGGTAAACTTTTTCTTAGAACGTTCTATGAAAAACCATAAAAAAATAGTAAAAATTACGGATGAAGCGATGGATAAACTTATGTCTTATCCTTGGCCGGGAAATGTCCGTGAACTTGAAAATACTATTGAGCGTATTGTACTTATGGGGAATGAAGACGGAATTACAGCAAGTGATATGACATTACTGCTTCCGGCACTGAAAAATGAGTACTTAATAGAAAATGAAAAACATGCTCACGAAGTGCTTGATCAAAACATGACTTTAGAAGATCTTGAAAAAGATGCAGTTATACGTGCACTTGAAAAAAGTGACGGTAATCAGGCTGAAGCGGCAAAAAGTTTAGGAATTACACAAAGACAAATTGGATATAAGGTGAAAAAATATGGACTCTAATATACTTTACAAAGATGAAAGTTTAGAACTGTGTGAAGATTTTATTGATATCGGCTATATGGCTGAGAACATTGAAGTTTCTGATCTCAAAGGGGAGTCCAAAGAGATCAGAAGAAGCCATCCGGATAAATCGATGACTCTTTTGATCTCTTTTCCCTCTACTTCAGAAAGCTTTGTTAATGAAATTTTAAAAATAGATGAATTAATGGATCATATTCAAGTGCCTATTCATTGTTATTTAATCTTTGCCAAAGAGGATGAAAGTCAAGTAGTTTTAAAAAACAGACTGAAAAAATTTGAACTAGTTTTTGACGCTGAAGAAGAGTTCGGATCTATGTACGGTACAAAACTTGTAAGTGGAAGTTTAGAAGGCGAGTTAACGAAGTCTTTATTTTTAATAAGTAAAGACGGTGCTGTTTTTTATCTTGAGATGCCGAGTAATTTGGAAAAAGAACTTGACTTGGATAGATTGAGAGTAGAGTTAAACAAAGCCTATACTAGCTACACCGGAGTAGGATGTCATGGATAATGTAATAGAAAGACTACAAAATGGAGAGCTTGTCCCTTTTATCGGGATGGGAGTGTTTGCAAACACGAAAGCCAAAGATGGCTCAGTGTTGCCGTATGACAGTGACAGTATGATACTAGCACTTAATAACGGGCGTGCTATGAGTCCAAGACTTATGTATGAGTACTCTAGAGCGGCAATGAGTTTGGAGCAAAGAAAAGGACGAGAATTTATCGTTCAGATGACAAACCACATTTACGCTTCAAAAGAATACGACCTTCCTTTCACTTATGAATTTTTAAAAACAATCCAACCAAAATATATGATCGATACAAATGTAGATGACAGCGGATGTAAAGTGTACGAAGATGTAGAACACTTTATGATTACTGGAGTTTCACGTATTACGGCTGACTATGATAGATTTATCATTTATAAATACGATCCGGAAACAAAAGAGTATACGGTTGTTGATAAAAGTGAACTGAATGATTCTCTACCGATTTTATTTAAGCCTATGGGATGTATGAAACCACAAATGAACTTTATCATTTCAGATGCGGATTTCGTGGACTGGCTTACTGAAGCTATGGGCGGATATGCATTACCACCGTTTTTAAAAGAGTACAAAAAAGACAAATCATACCTGTTCCTAGGTGTTGATTTTTCACGCGATACTTTTAGAATGGTTGCTCATGAAACAACATTGGGACTCAATGAAGGACTTGTGGTACTTCCAAAAGAGGAACTTACAAAAAAAGAGAACAAATTTGTTAGCACACATAATTTACAAGTTGTAAATCAAGACTGTGACAACTTTTTAAAGGCTCTAGCATGAGTGATTTAGTTTGTAGCTTTTGTGGTAAAGGGATCAAAGAAGTAGAGAGAATTTTTAGTGCTGAAGGTGCACATATTTGTAATGAGTGTATAGATACTTGTTCAGATATTATAGGAAAAGAACATCTCAAAAAAGAGAGAGCAGAGTTTCGCAAGGGACTAAGCATTCCTACACAGATCAAAGAGCATCTCGACAATTATGTAATTGGGCAAGAAGATGCTAAAAAAGTGCTTGCAGTTGCTCTATATTCTCACTATAAACGTATAGACAAACCGACTTTTAAAAACGTAGAGATCGAAAAAAGTAATATTTTACTTGTCGGTCCAACGGGAAGCGGTAAAACACTTTTGGCAAAATCCTTAGCAAAAATTATGGATGTACCTTTTGCGGTAGCTGATGCTACTGCTCTGACTGAAGCAGGATATGTCGGTGAGGATGTTGAGTCTATACTTTCTCGTCTTTTGGCATCTGCTGATTATGATATTGAACGTGCGCAAAAAGGGATCATCTATATTGATGAGATTGACAAAATTGCAAATAAAAGTGAAAGTGCGACAAGCGGACGTGATGTATCTGGTGAGGGTGTACAACAGGGACTTTTAAAAATCCTAGAAGGTGGAGAAGTTTACGTACCAGTAAAAGGAAGCCGTAAAAGCTCTTCGGCAGAAACGATTCTGTTTGATACTACTCATGTACTTTTCATTTGTGGTGGTGCATTTGTCGGCCTAGTCGGAGATGATGAGCGTAGAAAAAAATTCAAAGCGAAAAAGATGGGATTTTTAAAATCTAGCGATGAAGAGACTGTACAAAAAGAGATAGAATCAAAAGACTTAATCAACTTTGGTCTGATCCCTGAGTTTATTGGACGTATTCCTGTAATTGCAACACTGAATCCTCTTACAATTGAAGACCTTATCCGTGTACTTAAAGAGCCTAAGAATGCAATCATTAAACAGTATCAGGCTCTATTTGAACTTGACGGTATTGAGCTTGATTTTAGTGAAGACGCACTAGAAGCTATCGCACACGAAGCTGATGATAAAGGTGTAGGTGCCAGAGGTCTTCGTGGAATTATTGAGAAAATCATGCTTCCTCTTCAATATGAACTTCCTGCAAAAGAGAATGTTGAAGGGTGTACTATTACTAAAGCTTTCATCGACGGTGATGAAGAGATTAAACTTCGTTATGAAGAAAAGAAGGAGGCCAACTAATGGACGATCAATCAACTGCATACGAATGGGCAAAAACGTATAATTTCACAGAACAAGAGATCCATTACGCTACGATTTTAGCACTTAAAATTTTAGATGATGAGTGTCAAATGGATTATGACAATTACAATCTTTTTATGTCTGTATATGACGGTATTAAAGATAAAGTAAATACACCGTTTAATTTGAGTGTACACTCTATTATAGACTTAGCTCGTGCCAAGGATCCGATCAAAGCTGATCCTATATACAAAGATATGATCGGTGAGTTGCGTGTAACTATGATGAAAGATATGGAAAAACCTATCATGAAGGCGTATAAAAACCTTGTGTGGGATGTAGTAAGCTGTTAGTTAGCAAATGCAAACTTCTTTGTGTTTGCAGCTTAGAAACTATAATATTAGTCTAAATCGCAGAACTCCAGGTTCGGCAGATTTGGACGTTCTAGATCATTCTCTAGAATATAGAGATTTTTTAACTTTGTCAGTTTATTAAATGAGGCCGGGTACTCATGAAGCTGATTTTCTTCAATATCCAACTCCAATAGATTTTCTAACTCTCCAATACATTCCGGAAGTTTTTTCAACTGATTTGCACTGACACTTAGATGATTCAGTTTTTTCAGTTTACAAACATTGTCAGGAAGATATTCCAAATTGTTATTATCCAGTGTAAGGATTTGAAGATCTTCTAATGCACTTATGTCAAAGTCAATTTTTGTTAGGTCATTATCGTTGAGATTGAGTTTAATAAGCATATCATGAGCTTCAAGTGATGGAAGGTCTTGAATATTGTTTCCCTCTAGCAAAAGTGTCTCCAACTCGTCAATCTCACCTAAAGACTTAGGCAGATGCGTAAAGTCATTGTAAGAGAGATCGAGATAGTAAAGAGAACGCATCTGTGCAAAGATCTCCGGCAGTTCTTGAAGCTTGTTTGTATCAAGCGAGAAGTAGAGCAGCTTTTTTAAATTTTTCATATCTGCAGGGATTGATTCTAAAGCGTTAGCAGCCATTGTTAAACGTGTTATAGTTGTCAGTTTTGAAAAACTCTTTGGAAGTTTTGTCAATCTGTTGCCGTTAAGATTTAAAATCATCAGCTCTTCAAGTCCGCCTATAGACTCAGGCAGAGAACTCAGCAGATTGTTTTCACACTGTAAGTTTTTTAGTTGTTTGAGATTTCCGATGCTGTTTGGAAGTTTTTCAAGACGATTGTTTGAAAGTTTTAAGACCATAAGATTTGGTAAAAAACCTATACTCTCAGGAAGCTCGCGAATCTTACACTTTGAAAGATCAAGCATAGTAAGAGTTTTGAGTTTTTCTAAATCCGCAGGTATCTTAGAGCTAAAACCGTGACTTTTCATCCATCTTGCAAAATCGTTTAAAATTGTCTCCATCTTAACACCTATACCGCATTTTTTTGTTCTATGAGAAATCCTATCTCCTCATAGTCAACTTCTCCGAATTGGATCATGTTAAAAAGTGCCATCAATGGACGTCTACAACATGTCTTATTACATCCGGTAACAAGTTTTTTCGCTTTTTTATATGGAAGATCAGTAGCGCGTAAAATATTCTCTGCTTGGGCAACAGTTTTATCACCGCATTCGCAAATGATTTTATCTTGTACCGGTTCCATAGTATTTGTTATTGTAAAAAGGTATGCTCAGCTTTGAAATCTTCAACTACTTTCATAGCGTTTTGGACATCTTGGCTAAGTGTCATGAGTCTTGCATAGTCTGTCCAGATTGTATCTTCAACTATGTCGTGGATCTCACCTGCAAGTTCTACAACTTTTCTTTTGTAACCTGCTAACTCTTTTTTCAGTTCTTTTTGTTCTTCTGTTAATGCCATAATATACTTCCTTAATTTTATTTCATAAAATGAAGGGAATCCCTCATCTTTTTATACAGATATGGAAGTAATTCCATATCTTACGCTAACGCTTAGTTTCCCTCAGCGGGAAGCTCACAACCTTAGATGTTTTTAAATATGCAAAAAACTTTCCCTAAAACCCATACACCATCTCTAAGTTGATGTCGGGTTTTTCATTAATGTAAAGTAGTGAGTACTCTTCATCAAGATTAAAATTGTAAGTCTTGTACAAATTTGTAATCTCTGCAACATCACTAGGGATGAAAGCAAAAAGTTTCTTAAGACCCCTGTGATAAATAACACCGCGTAAAATCTTTTCTGCATCTATATATGCAGCATCTTCCATAATCCATGGAGATATTTTTACCAATGTTTTGTCAATCGCATATGAGTGCTGATACCCAAAGTCTGTAGAGAGAACAAGGGATGATTGTTTAAATAAAATATCTCTTATATACTCCATTCTCGATTCACCGAATGCTTTCTTATCGAGTTTTGTAATTGTAGGAATATAGTTCTCGTTTGCTATGCTTTTTGCAGTTGCGTTTGAGAAATTAAATGCCGCAGCTCCGCCTACATAGATTGCTTTTTTGAACTTTGCATATTCTTTAAAACCAAATGCCATTAACATCGTTTTTTCATCTTTTTTACTCATAACACATATAGACTTGTTTGTCTGTGAAGCATTGTTGAGTAGAAGTTTTACAAGACGCTTTTTCGTATCGTCGGTAATTTCGTTCATATAGTAAAAATTGTTAATCAATATAGAGTTTGGCATCTCATAAGCAGAGATAAATGCAACCAGCTTATTCTCATTGTAAGCTCCAAAACATAATGAAGGATTTTGTTCAAAAGTTTTGAGTACCAGTGATTTGTCGATAGTTATAGTGTTGCTAAATATTTCAAGATCACTACTAAAATTTTTTGCACGTATCCATCCTATGAACATAAATATAACTCCATTAATTCATTTGGTTCTAAAACTGATTTTCTTTGAGTAACTATCTCACGAACTTTCGGTAAAAGAGTTTGAACTTTCTCTTTTACAGGTGTAATACCAAAAGATTGCAGATGATAGTTGATTGTAGCACTGCCTGAGTGTTTTCCAATCGGAAAGAAACGGTGCAGACCTACCATCTCAGGTTCAAATGCTTCATAAGCATTTAAAGATTTGATCATACCGCTAACATGAATCCCTGATTCGTGAGAAAAGATATCACGTCCAACAATTGGTCTGTTTGTACTAATAGGACGATTTGCAGCGAGCGCTACACTTTGTACCAAGTTTTGCAATACGATAGGATCGATTGAACGCTCCTCTTTAAACTGGTGTTTTAGACTCATTAATACCTGTTCAAAAGATGCATTTCCTGCACGCTCACCTAAACCTATTACTGTTGTATTAGCACTGAGTGCTCCTGCTTCAAAACCTGCTATAGAGTTTGCAGTAGCCATTCCGAAATCGTTGTGCATATGCATCTCGATAGGAGTGTTTGTATGAGTAGTTAAAAAATCGATCTTCTCATAAGTCGCATGAGGTGTAAGAATCCCTACCGTGTCACAGTAACGGAAGCGATCAGCTCCAAGTGTTTCGCCGAAGCTCATAAGCTCTACCAAGAACTCATCATCTGCACGGCTAGAATCTTCTCCGCCGATACATACAAATAAACCCTCTTTTTTAGCCAGGCTTACAACATCTTCAAGATTTCTAAAAAGTTTCTCTTTGTCACCGCCGAATTTAACGTCAATAAGTGTTTGAGATACAGGGACAGAGAGATCAACTGCTTGTACTCCGCAAGCAAGTGATGCTTCAAGATCGTGAAGCGTTGCTCTGTTCCAAGTCATAATGCGAAGCGGAAGATTAAGATTTAGGATCTCTTTTATATCTTCTTGCTCTTTTGTCCCCATAGCAGGGATACCCACTTCAAGCTCGTCAGCTCCTGAAGCGTAAAGGAGTTTGGCAATTTCCAGTTTCTCATGAGTGTTAAAAGCAACGTAAGGTGCTTGTTCCCCGTCTCTAAGCGTCGTATCATTAATAATTGCCATGAGAACCCCTTAAATGTAGTTGGCTATATATATACATAAAGTGTTCCTTTGCAGAAGGGTAAAATTGGGCTATAATTTTGAATATTTTACAAAGGAAAAAGAGTGAAAAAAGTTGCAGTTATCGGTGGTGGTTACGGGGGATTACGTGCTATAGAACACCTTGCAAAAAACAAAGACTTCTCCATCACTCTTTTTGATATGAACTCTTACCACTATTTACAGACGGAAGCTTACGGCTATATAGCAGGAAGATTTGATCTGCATGATGTTGCGCTAGATCTTCAAAACTGGTGTCTTGGGTTTGATAACAAAGTGAAATTTGTTCAAGATGAAGTGACTTTTATAGATTCTGCAAACAATACAATTACGACAAAAAATAAAACATACGATTTCGATTTCTGTATTATTGCTACGGGTGCAAGAACAAACTTCTTTAAGCAGATTAAGGGTCTTGATAAGTATGGTTACGGTGTGAAAAAACTTTTTCGCTCTCACGGTTTTCGTACCGCTTTTGAAAAATTGCTTTATGAAAAATTGCTTGAACCAAGCGTTCAGCAACAAAATATGAATCTTGCAATTGGCGGTGCAGGGCTAAGCGGTGTAGAGATCGCGGCAGAGATGGCAGATGTGATCAAACGCCATACGAAAAGTATAGGCGATTCTGCTCAAGAGCTCAAAATTTATCTTATAGATGCAAGCGATACTATTTTACCGGGGATGAGTCCATACATAATTGAAAATACAAAAACAAGACTAGAAGAACTTGGCGTACACATAATGACAAAAAGTTTTATCTCTAGTATTGATCACGATACGATCTATTTTCAAGACGACTCACAGCTGCATTATACGTTTATGATCTTTACAGGCGGTATTATTGCAAATACAATTCCTATGGATCAAGAAGTTGAATTAAATAGAATGGGACAGTATATCTGTGATGAGACTTTGAGAATTACAAAGAACATTTTTGCAGTAGGTGATTGTGTAGAGTTAAAAGACTCTAAAGATGCTATTTTGCCTCCGACGGCTCAAACGGCAGAAAGAAGTGCAGAGTACGTTGTAAAAACGATTAATCAGCTACTTTCTAATGAAGATATAGAAACTTTTAGAGCTAGAGTAGACGGTGTGTTTGTGGCTCTTGGCGGATACTATGCGGTTGGAGAGTTGTTTCAGTATATAAAAGTAAAAGGGAAGTTGGCATATCTTCTCAAGAAACTGATTACGAAAAGCTATTATATAGGCTTGAAACTGCGCCTCAATACAGGATTTATGAGACGCAGTAGTTTACAAGAGGAATGAGAAAATAAATTTATGTCGACTTTATAGAAGTCGCTTTTATTTTTTCCATATCCTCATCTTCAAGTCCGCCATATGCATACAGATAACACATATTTTCAGGCTTCATTTTTTTCGTAAGTGACCAAAAGTTGATGAGGTTGGTTACGATAGTCACATTTTCGGCTCTAAGCGATTTGAGGGGAAATCCTATGGCACCGTGTGAAGTTGTAACGGGATAAAGTTCTAAAAGTTCATTGTTTATGGAAATTGGACCATAACCGTTTAGTAAGACTATTTTTGGATTGTTTTGCATGTTTTTAGGTAAAAAGAGTAGGGCTTAGCCTAACTCTTTTGCAGTATCGAAGAAGTATTTTTTAGCAGCTTCGTGTACTGAGATCTCAATTGGTTCATTTGCATAACTGTCATCACAAATAAGCCCGATCTCATTTAAGTCACTCATTGGACACTCACCGATTTTTGCAGTAAGTAAAATATCTACATCTTTCAGTGTTGTTTTGATCTCATCGATTGGATTGTAATCTTCAGCAACTTCGGCACCAGAGTATGAACTCTCTATTTTTCTGTGCATTACAAATTTGATCGCTTTGTCACCAGCTTCGTAAATTAAGAACTCTTGAGCTGAACCGAAGTGTTGGTTAATCATACCTTCACCGGCAGTTGTAATTGCTACAAGTTTAGTCTCACCAGTTGAACTTAACTGATCTTTAGCAGCTTGTTCAATTTTAATACGTTTGTTTGCTTCTTCAAGATGGCTTCTCCAGCTCTCAATCATCTCGTGTTTTTTATTACGAGCGTCGATGTTGTACTTCTCTTCAAGAGCTGTGAATGTCATATTTACAAAGCTTTCTTTTGTAAACTCTTCACCTCTGTCTTCACCGATAAGTCCTACTGCGTCAGCACGACATTGACGACAGTGACTCATTAGTTTCATATCCATACCACACGCTTCTTGTGCAGCCATAGTCTCTTGATCCGTAGCACTAGGTACTCCGTCAAGTCCGAATTTTGTACCGAATTCAGGAGAAGAAAGTAAAGGCATAATGTTATGTAAAAATACATTCATCTCTTTAAGTTTTTTAGCAACATTTGGAAGATCTTTGTCATTAACTCCAGGAATTAAAACAGAGTTCGCTTTTACCAAAATACCGCGTTCAGTTAAAAGACGGATACCTTCAAGTTGTTTTTCTAAAAGAAGCTTAGCCCCTTCAGCACCCCAGATCTTTTTATGATCCCAGTGTACCCAAGGATAGATTTGAGAACCAATTTCACCAGTTGGATCAACAGTATTGATAGTAACCGTTACGTGGTCTACATTGTATTTTTCAATTTCGTCAATATAGTCAGGTAAACGAAGACCATTAGTTGATAAACATAATTTTAAGTCAGGTGCTTTTTCTTGAAGCATTCTAAAAGTATCAAATGTTTTTTTAGGATTTGCTAATGCATCACCAGGACCTGCAACACCAACTACTGAAAGCTGTTGGATATCTCCACCAACGTAAAGTACTTTTTTTACAGCTTCTTCAGGTGTTAGTTTTGAACTCGTAACTCCCGGACGTGACTCGTTCGAGCAGTCATATTTTCTATTACAGTAGTTACATTGAATGTTACACGCAGGTGCAACTGCAACGTGAATCCTTGCATAATGTTGGTGAGCTCCCTCACTATAACACGGATGATTATTGATCTTTTCTTGGATAGCCATAGCCTCAGGATTATTAGGATCAAACCCCATATCAGGTGACGTACCGCATCCTCCAGTTGAACAACTCATGAAATCTCCTTTGCCGTTTATTTCTTAGGCTTAGAGTTTCACAAACTGTTCCTTAAGAGCTTTTTTCTACTCTGTTTTTCCCATTTTCTTTTGCTTTGTATAAAGCTTTATCTGCATCTTTAAAAATACTCATAGGGTGTTTTTCATCGCTAGGTGCTGCTACACCGAAGCTGCAAGTAACATGTCCGACACCTTCAAATGTATGTTTGCCAACCTCTTTACAAATATGCTGTGCTTTTTTATATGCAACATCTAAAGTTGTCTCTTTCATCAAAATAACAAATTCTTCACCACCCCATCGTGCAAAAATGTCAGACTCCCTTACATTTTTCTCTACAATCTTTACAAGTTTCCTCAAAACTTTGTCGCCGACATCGTGTCCGTATTCGTCATTAATCTTCTTAAAGTCGTCTATATCAAACAAAATTAAACTCAGTGGTGTTTTGTAGCGAACAAAAGTGTTGAATTCACGTTTATAGATGTCATCAAACATTTGTCTGTTGTAAATTTTGGTTAAATAGTCATGTGTTGCAATATTGTAAAACTTCTCTTTTTCCTGAATAGCTTTATTGCGCTTGGTAATATCTTGAATAAAGGCGACAAATCTGTCTTGATTGTCTATATGCATCAATTGCAACTGAATTTCAACATCATAAAGTGAACCGTCTTTTCTTCTATGTTTTGTCTCAAAATAGATTTGACCAAGTTCCTTTTTGCGCAGCGGTTTGATCACTTGTGCAAAAAGGTCTGCATCAAATCTAGGTTTAATATCCAGAGGGGTCATATTTAAAAACTCTTCATAGCTGTAGCCGCAGTTTTCTATTGCACTGCTGTTTATATAAGTAAATTTAAGTGTTTGGGGATCAAAAATATAGATCTCGTTAAGCGAGTTGTGAATAATTTCCTCAAACCCTTTTGCCCGTTTATAACTTTTTTGTAAAGGGGTAAGTACACTTACTTTTAATATTTTCATTATTATCAGGTAACCAACGATAGTGATGAATAAAGATATCAGAATACTCCAAAACATAATGTCGTAGCGAATATTTGTGTAGTGTTGTATGAGTTCACTTTCGTCAATTTCAGATATAAGTGCCCAATGAATAGTGTCAAAGATAAAAGGTTTGTATACAGAGAGTACATCAACATTTCTGTAATCTTTAATAATCTCATGTGAACTTTTACCCGCTAAAGCTTCTTTGACGGCTTTGGTTTCTATTTTATATTTTTGCGGTTCTGCAAAAGAGTTTTTCAAGTTAAATGTTTTTTTGAGATAGGAATTGCTTCTTAAAAGATGATCAGAACCCACCATGTAGCTTTCGGCAGTATTTTCCATACCGGTTCTAAAGAAAATGATATCATCAATAACATTGACAGGCATAACCAAAACCAAAATTTTTAAGAGTTCGTTGTCTTTTTTTATCGGGGTTGCAAAAAGCAGGTATGGGTCTTTTTTATCGAAAACTGAAAACTCTGTATCTGAGATATGTGTTTTATATGTGTCTAAAACATTTTTGTAAAGTTTATTAATGTTTGAGTTATTAAATGTATCAGAGTTTATGTATTGATTGACAAGGGAGTTGTTCTTAGCACTAAAAACTATTTTTGAATTATAGGGATCAAGCAGCAACAGATCACTATAGTCATACTGATTTATAAAGACGGAGATATAAAAATCATTTTTTTTATTTATAATGCCCTGAGATAGCTCTAAAATACTTTGGTCATATGCCAGCGTATTGATATCTTTAAGTCTATGATTAAAAAAGAGTTTGAGTTTGTGCTCTTTAATGTTGTTAATGGCTTCGAGGTGTTTAAACGCTAGAGTGTAAGAGAGCTGCTCATTTTTGTCTGCGTAAATGTAAGCGGTTATCCCCACTGTGATATTTACCAGTACTAAAAAAGTAAGAGGTATGATGATTTTAGGATTGAAAAACAACTTTTTAGCACGCATGATAATCCTTACTATTTCAAGTATAGCAGATTAGAGTTTAGTAAAACTTATGGAGTTTATATACTATAAAACCCTATAAGTTTTTAAAAGCACAAAGTTTTTAAAGTGTAAATTTCCCAGAGAGCTCTTTTAAGATCTCATTTGCATCATGAGAGTTTCCAGAGTATTTTACAATGTCCACACCGTGCTCGGCCATTGCATTCGCCGTATTTTTACAAGCACGATTTACTACAATATAGTTACACCCTTCTAAAACTGTACCCATTTTGTTATGTTGTGCGATATGCTCTGCATCATCATGTTCATGGTCGCACACATGATCTTCGTCTGCATGATCGTGATCTATATCTGTTCTAGGATTGTTTTTAATCTCATCTAATGTAAATGATTTAAACATCCCTCCACCTTGCATTGAAAAAATGGCAAACTTAGGAGTGTGTCCTGCATTGCCGAAAAATGTCAAGTTGTCATCTTTAACGGGAATAGCTATTTTCATATCGATATACCTTTGTTGATGTAATATGGTTTTCAAAAATTGTAGCAGGAATTTTGTTTAAAAATTCTTTATAAATAAAAGGGCGGAAAAAGCCCTCGTTTATGCCTCTACCGTCATAGCGTTTTCTCTGTCTTGGATAGAGATCGTATCACGGAAAGGTCTTGGTTGGTTTGCCGGAGAGAGCAAACCTTTTTTCTTATGTGTACGGATCATGTAGATACCTTCTTCTTGCCCTTTGATATAGTATTCATCAAACTCTGCAAAATAAGGCATGTCCCAAACAATTGCACCTTCTGTCGGACACACATCGGCACATTTTGGAACTGTAGAGTCTACACACTCTATACATTTCTCCGGTTTCACATAAGTGTATTCACCGTCAGCCAGAGGAGATTCGTCCGCACTTACAATTGCAGTTGCAGGGCATTCCTCTATACAGGCATCACAGTTAATACAAAGATCGGTTATACGAACAGACATTTTTTTATGACCAACGTCCGATGTTTGCGTTAGACTCTCTGTCGCTCATAGAAACGTCAGCAATAAATGGTTGTTCTTTTTGTTCAGGAAGCATAAGACCTTTTTTCTTATGTACACGAATGTTGTATGTTCCTGCATCCTGACCTGCTTGCCAATAATCGTTATACTCTTTAGTATAAGGCATATCCCAAACGATAGCACCTTCAGTTGGACAAGCTTCAACACAACGAGGTGCGTCTGCATGACCTACACACTCTACACAACTCTCAGGTTTTACATAAAAGAAAGAATCTTGAGGATTTTTTTCATTGTTTTCATCTAAAATTGCTGCAACGGGACACTCAGGTGCACACGCATCACAAGAGATACACTCTTCCGTAATCATAACTGCCATAATAGCTCCTTTAATAATAGTTGAATTTCTCTATTCAGATAGTGTTCCTTTTCTAAGGGTATAGTATTTGTATAGTAACTCAAAACAATATCTAAAGGGGGCATTTTGGAAGTTGTTGTAAACGGTAGAAAATTGGAATTACAAAAGAAAGAGCGTAAAGTAGGTGGGGAAGCTCCGGCTGCTAGAGTAAAGATGCTAAACGGTGAAACAAAAGTGATCGGTATGATGGCTGACAAAGTTCAGTGTATGATCACTTTGACAAACACGTATGATCTTAACGAGGCTCTTTTAGAGGTATTGGCAAAACATAAAGACAAAGCAAACATTTATGTAATTGCTTCTAAAGAATTAGAGAACAGTTACGATGAAGATATGCTTTCGTATGACTTTAAAGATTTTACTCTGAAATACGGGGTAAATATAGATGACAGTTCTTGTGCAAAATCTATTTTCATTATCGACAAAGACGGTGAGATAGTTTACAAAGAGGTGTTAGATGATCTTGTAAGCGAATTTAATTTAGAGATCTTGGAAAATGAACTTGATCGCGCTATTAAATTCAAGAAAAAAGGTCATACACACGAAAACTGGATGGGTGTATAAGATGTTAAGTGCAGCGACGCTGACGTGGATGTCTGAAAACGATTACGACAGTAACGATGTTAACAAAGTAGGCAAGCACGGCAACTCAGCACTTATGAAAGCGGTACGTGAAGCAAAAAGCGAAATCGCATCTGAGCTGATTAGTGCGGGTGCAGATTTAGAAGTTAAAAATGTTGACGGCAATACGGCACTTTGGAATGCTTGTTTCGGGCAAGACTATAAATGTGTCGAGCTTTTGGTAAAAGCGGGTATCGTACTTGACAGTATGAACGACAACGGTGTTACTGCGCTGATGTACAGTGCAAGTGCAGGAAAACTAGATATGGTGAAGTTACTTTTAGAGTTTGGAGCAAAAACGGATCTTGAAAACCTTGACGGTTTCAAAGCGATAGATCTTGCGGCTACTCCATCGATCTACAAGGCTTTAAAAAATGGTTTATAAAGCCAAAAAAAAAGATATTAAAAGTTTAGAGTTATTACTCAAAGAGCTTTTTGCGCAGGAAAAAGAGTTTAAGTACAAAAAAGGACTGCACGCGAAAGCTATTGAGAAAATTCTGAAAAAGAAAAAAGTCGGGCGTATCTTCGTTTACAAGATTGAAGACAAAATTGTAGGGATGGTAAGTCTGCTTTACAGCTATTCGACTGCTCTCAGCGCTAAAGTCGGAATAGTCGAAGATATGATAGTGCAGTCTGATTACAGAGGCATAGGTGTAGGAAGTGCACTTCTTGAACATCTGATCGAGTATGCAAATAAAAAAGGTCTTAAGCGACTGACGTTACTCACAGATGCAGATAATGAACTTGCACAGAAAATGTATGGAAAATTCGGTTTTAAACATTCAGAGATGATAGTACTCAGAAAAGGATTATAAAATGGGAAAAATAGAAGATCAAATCAAAGTAGATTTACTGCAAAATATTTATGCAGACAGTGTAGCGATTTATGAGTTTATTGAGAGCAGATTTGCCTTAGGAGAAGAGGAGCGTCAAAAAATCATTGAGAGAATCAATGCAATGAATGACGGTTTAGTACTTGTCTTAAAAAATGTAAAACTCTCTTAGGGATTTAGATGACAACACCTGCAATCGGGGTTTCAGACCTTTACAAGCATTTAGAATTGCTTATTAAAACCGATACTCCTGTATTTATACACGGAAGTCCGGGAATTGGAAAGTCATATATAGTTAATGATCTGGCATCTAGTAATGATTTAGAGATCAGAGATGTACGTCTTTCACAACTTGACGCTGTCGATTTAAGAGGAATCCCTTCAATTCACAATGAGCAAACAAAATGGATGCCTCCTGTCTTTTTACCCGATGACAAAGACTCTAAAGGGATTTTGTTTTTAGATGAGTTAAACTCGGCACCTCTTTCAGTCCAGGCTGCGATCTACCAGCTGGTACTCGATCGTAAAATAGGGGAATATACTCTGCCAAAAGGGTGGAGAATCATTTGTGCGGGAAATAAAATAGATGACAAAGGGATCGTTTTTAAACTCCCTTCGCCGCTTATTAACAGAATGGTGCACATTGTTTTAGAAGCTCGTTATGATGACTTTAAAGTGTGGGGAATCAATAACAGTATCCACTCTTACATTCTCGGTTTTTTAGGGTTCCGTCCAGATCTTTTAAGTAGCGAGATACCAAGTGCAGCGGAAGCAAACCCTGCTTTTGCAACACCTCGTGCTTGGAATATGCTCTCAGATATTTTGCATGCGGTAAAAGATGTAAACAGCATTAGTGCCATAGTTCACGGTACAGTTGGTTACGGTGCAGGAATAGAATTTCTTTCATTTGTAAAAGTGTACAAGACACTGCCGAATATCGAAGCAATTTTAGAAGGTAACAGCCAAGAAGTTCCAAATGAACCGAGTGCGCTTTATGCACTCTGTGCAGCTTTGGTAGAAAAGTATAAAAAGAGTGAGCATGGTGAGAACGTATTTGCTTATGCAGAGAAACTTCCTGTAGAGTTTAACGTTATGCTTATGAAAGACCTTATCGTCAAAGATGAATCTATTGCAGAACTGGAGAGTTTTGAAGCGTGGCTAGAGAAATATGGAAACTTTATCCTTTGAGGAACTTTTTCAAAAAGTTCGGATCCACTTTTTATTTCATCATCCATTCTTATCTGTCTTAGCGCTCTCGATTCCAACAGTATTCACTACCAACGAAAAAAGTGCCTTTGAAACAAACGGCACATCTTTGGAAGTGGATCTACAAAAGCTGAGCAAGTACTCTGAAGAGCAACTTACATATTTGTATGCTCACGTACTTTTGCACATTGCACTCAAACACCCATTTAGACAAAAAACAAGAGAAGCCGCACTTTGGAACCAAAGCTGTGACATCGTTATAAACAACATTCTTGCAACTTTCAAAGATGTTGGCGAGATGCCACAAGATGAGCTTTTCGATGAAACGCTCAAAGACAAATGTGTTGAAGAAGTGTATGAGATTCTCTACAAAGAACAGGAAAAAGATGATGACGGTTCAGGTGAAGAAAAAGAGGATAATGAAGCCAAAACGACTCCAGATGAAAAAGGAGACCTAAAAGCGCACATCTACGATGAAAGCAAGCAGGATATCCAAGAAGTAGCCGATGAGAAAACCTCCAGCGGCGATCAGGAAAAGTTAGACGGAATCATCATCCAAGCACTTTCAATTGCACAAAAAGAGCGCTCAAAATACAGCGGCATGTTAGTTGAGATCGACTCTCTCATAAAACCTCAGGTGAATTTCTCCGATCTTTTAAAAGAGTATCTTATCACTTCCGTGTTCGAGAAAGAGAGTACATTTTCAAAACCCGACAGACGTTTTATATCTCAAGGGTTATATCTGCCGGGCTCGCAAAAAAAGCAAGAACTTCTTGAGGTAAAAGTAGCTCTTGACAGCTCATCGAGTGTGACAATGGATGAGTACAAAAAGTTCTTGGGTGTGATCGCAGATGTGTGTGAAGGGTTTTACGAGTACAAAATAGAGGTACTCCCTTTTGATGTTGATGTAAAAGAGGAACTGATAGTGAGTTTTGACAGTTTTACAGCCATAGACGAGGTTGACTGGTACATCCCTAAAAGTGACGGCGGGACAAATTTTGATGCCGTGTTGCGTTACCTAAAAACCACAGATACTCGCTCAAACGATCTGCTTTTAGTTCTGAGTGACGGGGAGTTTGAGATTAACGAGTCTTTAGTGTGTCAAACCCTTTTTGTCTTGAATGAGAAAAAGAATTTGAGGAAGTTTGAGTCTTATGGCAGGGTTATTGAGTTTTCAGTGTAAAAATATAAAGCTTGTTATGAACTCATAATGCCTCTTAGTAATCCAACGTCTTTTTGATTATTCCTTCGTTTCAAATCTTTTAAAATTTTGTTTTCTGTCTCAGGTGACCAGTATATTTTTAAGTCTTCTTTTGCCCTTGTTATTGCAGTATAAAAGATGTTATGTGTTATTTGTTCTTCTACTTCATCTGTGATTACTATTTTGACAGAACTATATTCTAAGCCTTGGGCTTTATGAATAGATACAGCATAAGCAACTTGAAATGGAACTATAGCATCTGATGAATCATCATCCTCATCTGTTGTTTTAAATTGATTAACTTTGAAGCTAATAACTGATCTATTACTATCACTACTTACAAATTCAAAATCATGCAATAATGTATCTAATTCAGTTACTACTTTATCTATTTCTATTTCAAATTTTATTTGTTTATCTAAAATTTTTATATCAACTATTTTTCCTTTCAAATTATTATATATAGCATCCCCAAATCTTTTTGTTTCGTTAAATAAAATTGGGTCATTCACTTTATATATTAAAGTTCCCCATTCAATAGGTTGATTTGAATTATTAGCTTGCAAAAACCTATTTATATTATTGATTCCATAAAGTCCATCATAATTTAAGCAAAGTATTATTTCATCATCTTTATGATTTTCAAAAATAGATTCATCTAAATTGGTAGAGTACCCATTTCTTTGAATATGCTCTGAAATATCATCTTTTAAACGTCGAACTTTATCCCATAGTTCAAGTAAATCATCATTTTTGCTTCTCCATGGTTTAGTGAGCTCAAAAATTGTATTGTTAGGTAAAAATTCTTTAGAAATTTCGAACCAATTTCCAAATCTTATAGCTTCTATCTGAAAAATATCACCAACTAATACCAGCAGTGAAAAAGAAGCTTTATTTAAAACAGCAAGCATATCAGAATTACTTACTGTACTACTTTCATCTAAAAACAATATTGGATATTTAGTATCAGTATTTTTTTTATATAAAAATTTTGTAATCGTCATAAATTCACAATGCGAAGCATCAACTTTTCTTTCTAAATTATCAGTTGCTGGATTTGTTTGTGCCAAATAAATTTTTTTATGGTCTTTAAACAAATTAGAAATATGATTTATCATTGTAGATTTTCCTGTTCCAGCAGCCCCATAAATCATAGCTATTTTTGAATTTATAAACATTGTCTTTAAAAATTTCTTTTTGTCTTCACAATCTATTTTATGATCTGTCTCTTCTAACCAAGATTTTACAAAATTGGAATAGTTTTCAATTCCTTCGTGTGATAGTGCTTCTAGTTTTTTGATTATTTCTAGAGTATTCTCTTTGTATCCTTTTATATAGAGAAAACTATCCTTATGCAATTCAATTAGACGATTTGATTGTGTTTTTCTATAAATCAAGTTGTTATATTTTTTTATCGTAGTATTTAGATTATCAAAATTTTCTACTTCTTTCATGGAAGTAAAAAGTTCTCCTTTGATTGTTGTATTGTTTTCAATAAACCTTGCTAAAAATTCATGTTCTCTATTTTCATAACTTATACATTCAAATAAGTCATAGATTCTTGGATTATGATTGATTAGTGATGTCGTAAAGGGCATTTGTTCAAAAGGAATACATCCCCATTTAAGTAATAAGTTAGATAGTTGAGAATTGGATTCATTATGTCGTTGTGATTTGATTATTTTATTATTCATAATATATAAAAGATACCGAATGATATTTGAACCAGCTCTATTATGTAATAATAATTCTCTACAAGAATCTAAAATATCAAAAATTTGTATTTTACTACCATCAGTTATTTTATTCTTAATAAAGTCGTAATAACTTTGTTCAACTATAACATATTCATTAAGGCTGAATCCTGTTTGAGTTAAAAACTGCATTAATTCTTTGTACTCTTTATGATTAGACCTAACCTCTATATATGTGCCAAAAAGTCTTGCAAAATTATCTAGTTCACAAGGTCTGATAGATACTTCCCAATCTTGAATGATATTGATAGGCATTTGTTTACCTAAAATTTCTATATATCCTTTTCCAATAAAAAGATGAACGGCATAGTTTTGAGTAATATCTAAGTTTGTAAAAGCAATTATTCTATCAAACTTACTTACTCTATCATGGGATTTTGTAAAGGTGACTTCATAATAAACTTCATTATTCACAAAAAAAGGTTTGATTTTTTGAATATAGTATCTATCTTTATGAATTTGACTTAGTAGAGGAATGTTTATTTTTTCTGCAATCTTTTCATAATATTCTTGCGTGTTTTTATCCAGTTTGATAGGAAACTCATTAATATTAGAAAAAACTTCCATATCATATTCTTTAAGTAAAAATGACTTTATTTTTAAAAGATATTCATAATACTTAAGCATTAATCTTTCTGAAGCATTTTCATCAAGAGTGTAATGTGATGCTGAAATTTGTAATAAATTATGAAATTTACCTAAAAAACTAAGTGTTCCAATTGCTTTCACAAATTTTTCTGCTGTTCTAAAATTTTCATATTTTGGTTCAAGAGATAGATTCTTTCTTTGATTGTATATTTTCAAAAATATATATTCAACTAAATTTCTAAGTTGTGCTAAGATATTTTGAGAAAGTAGTCCCCTTTCACTATCATCAAATTTATGTATATTTTTTTCAATAACTTTATTTGTATCGAATATTTTTTTATCAACATCATTCATTGTAATTCTCGATTTTAATGTATTTTCCAAATTTTATTTGTTGTAGCTATTGTATCTAAATTAAAAAAAACAAAAAATATTATTTTAAATGATAAAACCATGCCTTCGGCACAAAACTTGTAAATACTCCTTGAATAAAAGGAGTGTGAATGAATCCACAAAGTGCCAAAAGAGCAATTGCTCATCTTGTTGATCGAAAAGTACCTATGTTTGTATGGGGACCTCCGGGGATCGGGAAGTCTTCGATCGTAAAACAGATCGCAAAGGAAAATGAACTGGAGTATATCGATCTTCGTCTTTCACTTTTAGATCCGACAGACTTGCGCGGTATCCCGTTTTTTGATGCAAGCAACGACAAAGCTGTATGGGCACCCGCATCTTTTTTACCGACTGACAAGGATTCAAAAGGGATCTTGTTTTTGGATGAGTTAAATACTGCCGCACCTATGGTTCAAGCTTCAGCGTACCAGCTGATCCTTGACCGTAAAGTTGGAGAGTACACGCTTCCAGATGGCTGGGCAATTGTAGCTGCGGGTAACCGTGAAAGCGATCGTGGGGTTGTATTTCGCATGGCGGCACCTTTGGCAAACCGTTTTATCCACTTAGATATGGAGTCAAACGTAGAAGACTGGAAAACGTGGGCACAACAATCACACCTTCGTCACTCGATCATTGCATTTATCTCGTACAGACCTGATGCACTTTTTACATTTGGAAAAAATTCTGAGGAAAAAGCGTTTGCAACGCCGAGAACTTGGGAATATGTAAATGAGATACTCGAGAGTGAGCCTGAAGATGACTTACTGCTTCCTATGCTTAGCGGTGCAATCGGTGAAGATCTTGCCGCTTCGTTTTTAGGATTTTTATCGGTTGAAAAATCACTACCGAATATTGAAGCTATTTTGGCAGGGGAATCAAAAGAGGTACCACAGGAAGCTTCAGCTCTGCATATTTTGTCAACGGCACTTACGATGCGCATAGATGAAGATACACGTGCAAACGAGCTGAATAATCTTTTGGGATATACACTGAACCTACCTGCAGAGTTTGCGATCATGATCGTACAAGACCTGCGCGGACGTAACATAGAGCTTGATTATCTTGGTAACTGGCCGCTATGGAGTAAAAACTTTACGAAGATACTACATACATGACCGCCGAAGAACTCTTAACAAAAGCAAAAAGCCAGCTCATTAACAAACATCCTTACTTCGGGATGTTGGCTTCACGCCTCAAGCATGAAGCCAGTGAAAAGATAGAACACTACGCAAGTAACGGGGTACGGTTTTTATATAACCCAGAGTTTATAGAGAGCTGTTCGGTTGAAGAGTTACAGTTTATACTTACAAATGCCGTAATGCACCATGTTCTTGCACACAAACAAAGAAAGCTTGCACGCCGCGGTGCTTTGTGGCAGCTTGCGACCGATTATGCGATCAACAACATGCTTGTAAAAAACAAGTTTAAACTCCCTCAAGGTGTGAACTACAATAAAGAGTTTAAAGATATGTACGCCGAAGAGATCTACGAGGAGCTTAAAAAACAGCTTATCGCCGAGGGTGTGAACCTGTACGATGATCTTGACACACTCGATAAAGTGACAGAAGGGAAAAATGCCTATTCAGCTTTTAGCAGAATAAAAAGGATCGAGAAAAACCCGAGTGAAAAAGAGGAAGATGAGTGGGAGTATGCGGCAACTTTGGCAAAAGAGGTTGCCGAGAAAAAGTCACTCATGCCTTCAGGGTTTGAGCGTTTTGCAAAAAAAATGGTTACTAATGACATTGACTGGAGATTTGAGCTCTACAATGCGATCAACCGCCACATGAGAAACAACTACGCTTTTATGCCTCCGAACAAAAAACATCTTTACCGCGGAGTAGCACTCCCTTCACTTGCAAGTGACACTCTTTCACTCATAGTTGCGATCGATACTTCAGGCTCTATTAACGAGTCACTTTTGGGAGTATTCAAGTCTGAATTTGAATCTATAATGCAGAACTTTCCCTCAATTCGGATCGAGCTTTTAATAGCCGATGCAAAAGTGCATCACCATTACACTTTTGTCGGAGCTGACGAGATGAACTTTCAACTCACAGGCGGTGGGGGAACTGACTACCGTGTTGTTTTTGACTATGTGGAGCAAAATTTGCCGATGAGTACAATGCTGCTTTATTTTACGGATGGTGAGGGCTTTTTCCCTCGCATTCCACCGTCGTATGAAGTGTTGTGGGCGTTATCTAGTGGCAGGGCACGCATACCATTTGGAAGAAAATTAGTTATTTTATAAGAGAGGTCTGTGATGGAAGAGTTGTTTAATCTCACCTATAAAGAGGAAGTGGAAGAGTTAAAAGATGAAGATAACTTTGAGGCTTTGGGAGATGCAAAATATATAGAGCATGATGACTTTGAAGCAAGACTCTACTGGGCATTTTGCCGCCCTTCAGGCTCACACCCTAAACAGATAGAAGATAAACATCCCCTTGTTTCAATTATGGCATTTAACCACTCCCGCTTGGGTGCACTGGAACGTTTTTCTCTGCTGCACAAAGATGTGATCGCAGATGATGAACTGAGAAAAAAAGTACGCAACAGGGCGAGAATGCTCTTTCGTGATCTGGTTGACAACGATTTTGACGAATTAAACAAAGTGTTAGAGATGGTACCTATGTACATTGACGTGGCGGTTGATCAGCTCATAAACGGGCGAATGTGGAACGATATAGTAGCAAATGAGATCGAAGCTACAATCTTTTTGGAAAAAGCAAAAGATTTTATAGAAGATAACTTCCTTGAAGCATTTTACGGGAAACTGCAAAATTTTGAAGAGTTTGAAGCCTCAGAGATAAAAAGTTATCTGGAAAAGATAGTGAGTCAAAAACAGCAGCTGAGTCCTATTGTTTTAGAATACTATCACGAAAAAGCGCTCGAGTGGCTTGATGAATGTGACCTGCACATCTTGCAAAAAAAAGGTCTTGAAAATCTGACTAAAAAATTAATCTAAATTTACAATATAATACTAGTTAGTAATATTTATAAGATATTAGTACTAGTTAGTAGTATAATTTTTCAAAGGCTAAGTTATGAAATTAAAAGTTAAATCTTACGGAGAACATCAAGACAAAGTTCTCAAAACTGTTTTTCAGTTACATCGTACGGACAACAGATTGGTAACGGATGAAGCGAAATACTTTTTAGAACATGGTCTGACATACAACCAGTTTAAGGTTTTAGAGGTTCTATACCACCGCGGTAATTTAAGTATAGGTGAGATTACAAAACTCACACTATCTACACCGGGAAATACAACCGTTGTTGTGAAAAATCTCAAAAGAGATGGTTGGATCAGCTCTATTCAAAATGAAAAAGACAAAAGAAGTTTCTGTTTATCGTTAGAGCCAAAAGGAAAAGAGATTATTGAAAATATTTTCCCGGGGCATATAAACAACCTTGTTGAAAAGATGGATGTTTTAAGTGATGATGAACTAGATACGCTCTATAAACTTTTGAGAAAAGTGCAAAAACACGAAAAGGATCACAAATGAAAAAGTTATATGTAGCTTTTATAGCGTTAATGTTAGGTGCAGGTGTATTGTTTGGTGCAACGTATAAAGTTGATCCGGTACATACAAACGTAATGTTTAAAGTAAAACACATGATGATAAGCCACGTAACTGGAAAGTTTGAAAAATTTGACGGTTCATTTGAAGTTAATGGCAATAATCTTATAGCTTTAAAAGGCGAGATTGAAGCGGCATCTTTAAATACGGACAAAAAAGAGAGAGATGAGCATTTGCGTTCAGCAGATTTTTTCGATGTGGCTAAGTATCCGAAGATCACTTTTGTACTTGATCATGTAGACGGAGACAAAGCATACGGAAAACTGACAATTAAAGACGTAACAAAAGATGTCGTACTTGATTATGAGTTTGGCGGTGTTATGAAAGATCCATGGGGACAAACAAGAGCAGGGCTTACTTTAGAAGGTAAAATCAACAGAAAAGATTTTGGTTTAAAATGGAACAAAGTTCTTGAAACAGGTGGAGTACTTGTAGGCGATACCGTAAAAATGGAAGTGAGTGTAGAAGGAATTCTACAACAATAACAGAAAAAGAAGGGAGAAATTATGCTTAGAAAAATAGCTAAGGAGGAGTTATTCTTCTCCGATAAAGATTGGCTGCAAAGCAGGTTTCATTTCTCTTTTGCCGAGTATGTCAATCATAGTAATGTAAACTTTGGGGTACTTCGGGTTTTAAATGATGATCTGATCAAACCTCAAAGCGGGTTTGATATGCATCCCCACCGTGATATGGAGATTGTTACCTATATCATTGACGGGGAGCTGACACATAAAGACTCCATGGGCAATGAAGAGATTTTGACCCGCGGTGAAGTACAGTATATGAGTGCCGGGACAGGTGTATACCATTCGGAGTACAATAATCATCCAAGTAAAGCTCTGACACTATTGCAGATTTGGATCTTTCCTCCGCAAAAAAATCTGCCTGTTTTGTACGGTTCCCATAAATTTACAGAGCAGGAGAGAAAAAACAAACTACTAAATATTGTTTCCTCTCAAAACTCCGATGCACCGATAAAACTGTATCAGGATGTCAACTTTTATGTAAGTGAATTGGATGCTGGGGAAAGTTTGAACTTTGACTTGAAGCCTGAGAGACAGGTGTATTTTACTATGATCGAGGGTGAAGCAGTTCTTAATGGTGTTACTTTAAAAGCTCACGATGCCTGTGAATGTGTCGATGAGGCAAACCTTAATATAGAAGCGGTATCTAATAGTCACTTTTTATTTATAGAGATGCAAAAGTTGTAGACAGGTATAATTCATGCATATACTCTTTAAATAGTATAAAATAAAGAGTAAATTATGACTGAGTGTTTGTTGCAAATATGTGAGACATTTGAAGAAACAATAGACTTTCTTTCAAACAAGTCTCATGAAAAAGAGAAAAAAATCACAAAGCTTTTTTTTGATTTTTTAGAGTGCTTTTCAGCTTTAAAAGAAGAAAAGCTGGAATTTCCGAAAGAGTTCCAAAACGATGTACGATTATACAGAGAAGGCAACGCACCATTAGTAAAAAAATTTGAAGATATAGAGATCCGCTATTTGATGTTAAGCGATTTTTATGACTTTTGCAGATTAACAAAAAGGTACGTAAAGTAAAGATGCCGATTTTTCACCAACAAACAAAACATTCTTACATGAGCGTTAGAAAAAATGCCCACTTTTTAGACTGGCAGTCGCAGCCGACTAACCACAAACTCTATCCTCATTTCAATCAACGTTTTAAAATAGAAGAGTATGAAGAATTAACAGACCTTAATCTCATAGGGGGTATCACTTTTGAAAAGTCTTATCCTGACGGCGTGTATCATCTAAGATCGGTTCCGAGTGCAGGAGGGCTTTTCCCTTTTGAGGTTTATATCCAAGTACGTGGAATAAAAGGTTTACTTGACGGTATATATCATTATGAACCCCACCGTGCATCACTAACACTTTTACAAGAAATTGGGCGTGACGGTGTAGAGCATTATTTTAAAGACTCCCTCAAACAAAAAGGCTTGGTGTTTCTAATATCTAGTGTCTACTTCCGCAGTTCTTGGAAATATAACGATAGAGCAATACGCTACATACTGCTTGATGTAGGACATCAGTTGGGAGCAATATACACGGCATTGTCATTAATGGGTAGGGAAAACGAATTTGTTTTTGATTTTGACAAGCTTTCTCTCAATGAAGTATTCGGTTTTAGAGATGACGAGATGTTTATGTGCAGTGTCCGTAGTTCCGAAGCAAGTGAGACGAGTATAGACAAACTCAGACAAGGATTGCCTTTTGTAAGTGGATGCGATTACCTTGAAACAAATAGGTTTATTGAAGATGCATACAAACAAAGTGCTGTGTATGAAGAGCCAAACTTCAATCCGCCTAACTTTTTTGAAAATATCCCTAAAGAGCAATTGCGTCAGGCTATTGTAAATCGCCGTTCTATCAGAGCATTTCGTGCACAGCCGATGAGTGATGAAGAATTCTGGTTTATTATGGGCGGACTTTTCCAGTTTGCCAAAGAACACGCGATCGATATCTATTACACGGCTAATCTGGTTACAAATATGTCACAGGGACTTTATAAAAACGGTGAACTTTTGGAAGAGGGGGATTTTAGAAGTAAATCACGCTATCTGGCACTGGAGCAAAATCTTGGAGGGCAAAGCGGTGTTACTTTTTTCTTTACTTCCAATGAGGCTAAAAAGTATCAAAAAGTTAATATTTTAAGTGGTTTTCTTGCTCACATAATCTATATTCGTTCAGAACTTATGGGAATAGGATGTAGTGGAATAGGTGCATATTATGATGATGAGTGTAAAGAGTTCCTGCAAACAAAGAACAATATTCTTTATCTTTTAGCAATCGGTCGCTAGGGAACACTAAATGTAATTCGTTTTGAAAAAAAAAGGATTACAATGTCTAAAGTATTAGATTTTATCAAAGAAAATGAGTTAGCATGGCAACCGTCATATACAGGTGCTGTTGGAAGTTTAGAAGGATACCGCGGTGCCTTAATCGTTGAGCAAGGAAAACAGATTTCACCTGATAGAAAACTACCTCCGAAAATTCAAGCAAGACAAGTAATCATGGTATGTGATGATGAAAAAATGAAATTTCTTACTTGTGAACTTGAAAGTTTTAACGATTTCAAACCAATGTACGAAAAATATAAAGAATTTTTTACTCCTGAGGGTATTTATGTTTTATATGTAACAGACTTAGAAGGAAACGGTACGTTTGAATATGACGGAGTTACATTTACTGCATATGTTCTAGATGAAAGTTCTGTATGGAATGAGATCCTAGAATTACTTGATCTTGACAAAGGTGATTTGAAAAAACTGGACGCTGAAGAAAAAATTGAAGCTGTTTATGATGAGGTTGTAGGCAGTGATACAACTGATGCAAAGAAAACTTATGAAGAGATGTGTGAACTTATCGGTGAAAGTTCTAAGCAGCTAATGGGTGCAGTGTAAGCGATTTGCTTACACTACGACAAACATTGTAATAGTTCTGGATCAAGTTCTTTTTTATGTCCTGTAACATAATCTATACTTTTTAGATTAAATCCTGTTTTGTCATAGCAGACGATTGATTCTTCTTTTCCAGACATTAATGCATCTATTGCATAATGTATAAATTTATAGGCCATTAAACGATCATGAGAACTTGGATTACCTCCACGCTGAATATGACCAAGAACGATGGTACGAGTCTCTATCCCAATCTCTTTTTCAAACCAGTCGGCAATCTCTTGCGCATCTTGTTTGATTCCCTCAGCAATAATAGTCAAAAAGTATCTTCTTCCGTGCATAAGTTGTTTTTTAAACTCATCTACATAAAGCTCTAAGTTATACGGTACTTCAGGTATCAAACAGAGTTCACTTCCTGAAGTTATGTGTGAAACTAATGCCAAATAACCACAGTCTCTTCCCATTGTTTCAATAACAAATGCACGTTTGAATGAAGCCGCAGTGTCTCTGATCGCATCAATAGCTGTCCTAATCATATTTAAAGCTGTATCAACTCCTAAAGAGTATTCAGTGCCGTGAATATCATTATCGATTGTAGATGGGATACCGCAAAATTTTACACCGTGTTCTTTATAGAAAATGTCTAATCCACGGAATGAACCGTCACCTCCGAGAACAATCAGCATCTCTATCTTATGTTTATCGAGGTTTTTCTTTGCTATTTTTCTATATTTTTTTTCTAAAAAGCGATCGCTTCTTGCACTCCCTATGGTTGTGCCGCCCTTTGTAATGATCCCTGCTACATCCGCATAGGTTGCTTTTTCGATATTGTTGTCTATTAAACCTTCATAACCGTCATAAATGAAGTAGGGCGTTAAACCTTGTTTGAAAGATGCTTCGACAAAGTGTTTCAGTGCCGGATTCATCCCAGACACATCACCGCCGGAACATAAAATTGCTATATTTTGACTCATATAAACCTCAATGCAAGTATATAATAGAGTATTTTAGCAGATTGTTTCCGCTTCATCAAATCATAATATAAGTTTTGATAAAATTCCATTATATTTTTTTTCAAGGTAAGTTATGAAAAGAGCATTAGTAAGTGTAAGTGACAAAACTGGAGTAGTTGATTTTTGTAAGTCGTTAGTAAAAAACGGATATGAGATAATCTCTACAGGTGGTACTTTCAAACTTTTACAAGAAAGCGGTGTGGCTGCTATCGAGATCGATGAGATCACAAAATTCCCTGAGTGTTTCGAAGGGCGTGTTAAAACATTAAATCCATACGTTCACGGTGGGATTTTACATAGACGTGATAAACAATCTCACTTAGATCAAGCAAAAGAACTTGGTGTTGAGCCGATTGACTTAGTGTGTGTAAACCTTTACCCATTCAAAGCTACAATAGAGAGAACTGATGATTTCGATGATATTATCGAAAATATTGACATCGGTGGACCAGCAATGGTTCGTTCTGCTGCGAAAAACTTTGATTCTGTATTAATCGTTACAAATGTTGAAGATTACTCTGTAGTAATCGATGCAATCGAAAACGAAAAAAATACAAAAGATTTCCGTCGCGGTTTCATGATCAAAGCATATGAGCATACAGCTGCGTATGATTCTATGATCGCAAACTACATGAATGAAAGATTCAACGGTGGTTTCGGTGAGAAACAATTCATCGTTGGTGAAAAAGTTATGGATACTCGTTACGGTGAAAACCCTCACCAAGCGGGAGCTCTTTACGAGTTTGACAAACATTTCTCAAACAATTTCAAAACACTTAAAGGTGAGGCAAGCTTCAATAACCTAAACGACTTAAGCGGTGCTGTTAAAATCGCTTCTGCTTTCGGTGAAGAGAATGCTGTATGTATCACTAAACACGGTAACCCATGTGGTTTTGCAATCCGTGACAATCTTGTAGACGCATATGTTGAGGCTCTTAAATGTGATCCTGTTTCAGCATTCGGCGGTGTTGTAGCTGTAAACGGTGTTGTAACAAAAGAGTTAGCTGAGAAAATGAATGAAATCTTTTTAGAAGTTATCATTGCTGGTCGCATCACTGAAGAAGCTCAAGAAGTATTTGCTGCTAAAAAACGTATCAAACTTTTCGAGATGGGTTCAGACAGATTAGTTCTTGCAAATGACAAAAAAGACTTCAAACACGTTGACGGCGGTTTTGTATACCAAGATGCAGACAAAGTTAACGATGACGAAGTTAAAAATGCAAAACTTATGTCTAAAAATGCTGCAACTGCAGAAGAGATGAAAGACCTTGAGATAGCTTACAAAGTTGCTTCACTTACAAAATCTAACTGTGTAGTATATGTAAAAGATGCTGCAATGGTTGCTGTTGGTATGGGTATGACTTCTCGTGTTGACGCTGCTCAATGTGCACTGAAAAAAGCTAAAGAGATGGGTCTTGATGTAAGCGGATGTGCATTGGCATCTGAAGCATTCTTCCCGTTCCGTGACTCTATTGATGCTGCAGCTGCAGCTGGTGTTAAAAATGTAATTGAACCGGGCGGTTCTATTCGTGATGAGGAGATTATTGAAGCTGCTAATGAATTTGGTATGAGCCTTTACTTCTCAGAAGTTCGTCACTTCTTACACTAAAAACTCTCCAAGATAAAACCTTTTGGTTTTATCTTATTCTTCTATTTTAATCTTTATCATGTAAAATCGTATCTAAGATGTTAAATACGGAATCACTTCCTTTTTCCATCTCTTCAAACGCTGCTTTTAACGCTTGTAAATCAATACTTTCATCTTTAATCAGATCAAATACTTTGTGAGTACCGTTATGTACTATTGCATGTGGGGCTTCAAGTTGTGAGTAGTGAGATGTATGTGAGAATGCTTCTTTACCTTCACCTTCATAGTACCATTTTCCTAGTCTACAGTTGTGATGGTCAACAAATGCAAACTGCTCTTTTTGAGTAACGGCTGAGAGATAAGTGTTCACTTTCCATAATACATGGTCAAGTTTTGCCAAAGACATAAAGACACGATCTGTAGTATAGTTGATATCTTTAAATGCATTTTTCATCTCGTCCATATTTTCTTGAAGCTTGTTGTCTACTTCGGAAATAAAGTTACTAGCGTTGTCAACTTCTTCTTGAATCTGTCCTGATTGTTCTGAGATACTGTCTACGTCTTGTTTCATAGTTTGAAGAGAGATATTGATCTCACTTACAGCTTTATCTGTACGATCAGCAAGTTTACGAACTTCATCGGCAACAACGGCAAAGCCGCGTCCGTGTTCACCGGCACGTGCAGCTTCTATGGCAGCATTTAATGCCAATAAGTTTGTTTGGTCTGAAATATCTTTAATAAGTTCTAATATGCTTGTTATGTCATTTGTACGTTCTGCAAGTCCGGAAACAGTATGAAGCGAATTTGAAGATACTTCATTTAAAGCATGCAGTTTTTTAACAATGTCTTTAGTGTCATCACTGATAACATTAATGTTGGTTAAAAGTCCATGTGCACATTGCATAGTAGTTTTAGATGTAGTAACTGATTCTGCCATATTCCCTTGAATATCAACTAAATTTGCTTTGAGTTGAGCATTTTGCATCTGCATTAAAGTATCAGCTACACTGCTGCACGTTTGCGGTGCAGAGTTTTCAAGTTGTTGTTGTAATTGGTGAATCTGATGTTTTAAATCATCATTCTCACGTTGTAGAGCACTATTTGTATTTTCCAATGCTTCTATACGTTTTAAATCTGTGTCTGAACTTCCAAAGAAACCCATAACGTCTCCCTTTTATTTGAGGAATTTGAAATATTATAGCATAGAAAAATCTTAAAGTTACAAATCAAATGAACATATGAATAAAGTATTTAAACCTTATTAGCAGAGTTAATTAAAAGGTAATTTACCATTTATAATCTCCTCATGATTAACATATTGTTTACACTCTTTGCCACCTAAATCTATACAAACAGAGTGCCATTTTTGTGAATGTCCTTGCTTAGATTCATTCAAGTATCCTTTTTGCATAAGTAAGGCATGAGCGTATTCATGAGGGATCACTTCATCAATAATATAGTCAAAACTTTCCTGCATAACATTTTTGTTGAGATAGATTGAAATATGACCATTTTCGTATGCCGTAACACCATAAAGTTTTCCTTGGAGTTTGTCAGTAACTATGAGTGGAAACTTATAAACAAAGCCGTAATGAGATTTCATGTTTTTTAAAACTTCATTTTCTTTATTTTTGATAGAAATTTGATAACTTTGAGGTAGAGGATTATGTTTGAAACTATAAGTGTTGTAGTAGTTATAGGCTAGTATGGAACTGAAGAAAAGTATAATAAAAAGAAATGTAACTTCTAAAGGTTTATTGTTAAACATGTTTTTAACCTTGATTGACATTGACTCAAGTCTTGTGCTATAATTAAACTTAGATAAGAAAACTATAAACTATATTAACAGGATAACAAATTATGAGTAAATCATTATATGAAACATTGGAAATTTCAGACAATGCTACTGAAGCAGAGATCAAAAAAGCTTATAGAAAGCTTGCGCGTCAATACCATCCGGATGTAAACAAATCTCCGGAAGCGGAAGAAAAATTTAAAGAGATAAATGCTGCTTATGAAGTATTGAGCGATAAAGAAAAAAAAGCACAGTATGACCAATTCGGTGACTCTATGTTCGGTGGACAAAACTTCCATGACTTTAGTCGTGCACAGGGTTCTAATGTAGATTTAGACGAGATATTACGTCAGATGTTCTCAGGCGGCGGAGGCTTCGGCGGCTTTGGCGGAGGCGGATTTAGTTCCGGCGGCTTTGGCGGCGGCTTCGGTGGCGGTGGAGGATTCCATCAAGAACCGAATCTTGATATAGAAACAAGTGTGACGATTCCCTTTAGTGTATCTATCTTAGGCGGTAGCCATTCAGTAAGTGTACAAGGGGATAGATTTGACATTAAAATCCCGGCAGGTGTAAAAAGCGGTGAGAAGATGCGTGTTCGTGGAAAAGGGCATGCTCAAAGAGGAAGAGTAGGGGATCTATTTTTAAAAATCACAGTAGCTCCTTCACCTGAATACACAAGAGAGGGTGATGACCTGACAAAAACTTTTGATGTACCTCTTCATGCAGCACTCTTTGGTGACAAGGTCTCAATTCAAACACTGGAAAAAGAGATCAAACTCAAAGTGCCTCAAAACACGAAAAATGGACAAAGCTTCCGTGTAAAAGAGATGGGAGCAATGAACAGAAAAACGAATAAACGCGGTGACCTTTATCTTAAAGCAAATATTGTTTTACCTAAAGTTGAAGATTTAGATGAAGACTTAGTAAAAATGATGCAAGATAAGTTGCCGAAATAGATTAAGGAGAAAACATGCACCATTATGACGAACCGGTTTATTTAATAAGTATCGTTGCAAAAATGCTAGACATTCATCCTCAAACACTGAGACAGTATGAAAGAGAAAATCTTATCTGCCCTTCTCGTTCAGACGGTCGAATAAGACTCTATTCACAAAGAGACGTTGATAAGATTAAGATGATTTTACGTCTCACACGTGAACTGGGTGTTAATATTGCAGGTGTTGATATTATCCTGAGATTAAAAGAGGGTGTTGATGCGATGGAAAAAGAGATTGCAGAATTGCGTCATGAAGTGCAGCGTGCAAAAAATGCACGTTCAGTATCTCCCGATAAAGCACTTGTAACAAAAAGAAGTACATACGAGATGATTATTTTTGAAGAGTAGACAGTCGCTACTCTTTTAACCTATCTACTTTCGCTCCAGCATTTTGAAGTTTTTTCTCTAAAGAATCGTATCCGCGATCAAGATGATAAATACGATGAATGTTTGTTTCCCCTCTGGCAATTAAAGCAGCCAGTACCAGTGCCGATGAAGCTCGTAAGTCTGTAGCCATAACATCAGTACCACTTAAATCTGTTTTACCGTTTACAGTAGCGATATGACCGTTTAATGATATATCTGCACCCATACGTTGAAGTTCACTTACGTGCATAAATCTATTTTCAAAAAGTCTCTCTTCAATGATAGAAGTTCCGTTTGCCTGAGTTGCAAGAGCCATAATCTGTGCCTGCATATCAGTTGGAAATGCAGGGTACTCTTGTGTAATAACTTTAACTGGTTTGATCTCTTTTGCAGGATAGATAGTTATGGTGTCTTGTGTAATTGTAAAACTAAATCCCATCTCCTCAAGTTTGCCTATAACCGCGTCAAGATGTTTTGGCTCAACATCTGTAATTGTAAGTTCAGAGTTTGTAATTGCACCTGCACACAGATATGTACCTGCTTCAATCCTATCAGGGATAATTGAGAAATCAGGCATATCGAGAAGTTCACCGCAACTACCTTGAATTTTCAATACTGATGTACCGATACCTTCAATTTTAACGCCGCTAGCATTTAAAATTTCACAAAGTTGTACAACTTCAGGTTCACGAGCAGCGTTTACGAGAATTGTTTCGCCGTGGGCAAGAGCTGCAGCCATGACAATATTAGCAGTACCTGTAACAGTGATCTTATCAAAGATGATTTCACATCCTTTAAGACCGTTGGGAGCTTTTGTCTCTACGTAACCGGCTTTGATGTCTATCTCTGCACCCATTTGCTCTAATGCTTTTAGATGAAGATCAATAGGACGTTGACCAATGGCACATCCACCCGGAAGAGAAACCTCACAGTGCCCAAAACGTGCTAGAGTCGGTCCTAGAACTAAAATAGAAGCACGCATAGTTTTGACTATGTCATAAGTTGCTCTTGTTTCATGCATTTTTGCAGTATCAACAGATACATGATGTTCGTTAAATTCACACTCCGCACCGAGGTTGCTTAAAAGTTTTAAAAGAGTTTTAATATCTACAACGTCTGGAAGATTTGTAATGTTGAGTTTGTTTTTAGCGAGAATCGTCATCGCAATAAGAGGAAGCGAAGCATTCTTCGCACCTGCAATTTTTATTGTGCCCTTGAGGGACTCTATCCCTTCTATCTTTAAATAATCCATCTTGCTCTTTTATAGTTTATATAATTGTCTCATTATAGCTGAAAATCGATTAATTTACCGTTTAGCATTTACCCGATTATATTGAATATTGTTACAAAGGAATAGATAGTGCAGCGTAATGTAATTATTAAAAAGGAGATACAATGAGTTTTAATCCGGATGATTTTTTTAGTACGACTACGGTTGAAGATATAGTGCCTAAATTTCCACATTTATCAGAACTTGACTATTCAATTGAGAGTCTAAACGATGAGCTTGTAAAAGTCAATTATGAGATTACTTCACCTGAATATAAAGACTTCCTTTATAGCGATATTAAAGATTATTATCACTTTGAAGTTGATACTATAGTTTAATATCTTCCAAGTGCTACTAATATTAACCTTTTAGAAATTTATATTGTATAATTTTAAAAGAAGGAATAATATATGAGTTCAGCATTAGACCGATTAAAAAACTTAACAAATAAAATATCTATATCAAATTATGAACTTGCAAGAAAAGAAAATCTTGCAAAGTTAAAAGAGCTCTACAAAGAGATTGGAATAGACCAAAAAGTACACAATTTTGAAGATCTTTTTGAGTTTAAAGCTATTAACCTCTCTGGGGCTTCTCTGCAGATCGAAAATTTGGGTGAGATTAAAGAGGGTCGTTATCTACAGGTTTTGGCAATAGCATATGACAAGACTGCTAAGGTGAAAAGCAAAAATATCTCTTTGGGCTATTTTGGTAGAGCAGAAAACGTTGATATCGAGTTTAAAAACAAAGTAGTAGAGTTTATTATCCGTTACAGATTTGAGAAAAGTTTTATGACTCTTGAACATTATCATACAATGCTCGGACAGTTCTCCTAAATATGAAAAAATTTTATTTTACGCTTTGGTTGTTCTGGGCTTTTAGAGTGATAGTGGAGAGTATTGTTTTAGCTGTAGTCCTATCATTAATAATAACGACTGTTCTTTATATAAAACAGGGGTTTGTTCCCCTAGAACAAGAGGTATTGAATGCGCTTTTTGAACTTTTTAATTTTTGGTTTTTGATCACTCTCAATTTTGCAGTCTTGATTGCTTTATTTCGAAGTGTTAAATATATTTTTAACAGATGTTTTGCAGGGTTTACTTTCAAGCTTTTATCGTGCCCAAATAAAAAAGAGTATATAGATGTGATCGGATACGGAGACCTCGTCAAGTTTTGGCGAAAGTGGTTTATGCTTCTTATATGGCTGACTGCTGCATTTATGATCATAAATCTTATCCTGTTTGATTATTATAATATCTATGTATTATATGGGGCTATTTTACTTTCAGGCTATTTTTCTTTTATTTTTATAGGTGTAAGATGTAAGCAAATCAGGATTGTAAAATGCTAGTGTTTTTAGATTTCAAAGCTACAGGAAATGAACTTGACGATAAGATTTGTGCGGTTAGTGTTTTAAGCGGCGAAGATTACTTTACAGAACTGATTAATGAAGGGAAAAAAATTACACCGGAGGCTTCAGCATATCATCATATAAGTAATCAGCACATTAAAGAGAAAGGGACTTTTCTTCATAGTAAAATATACCAGTTTTTACAAGAATTAGATGATAAAAGTGTAGTTGTCGTACATGATTATGAATTTATTCGTAATTTACTGGAACCTTTTGGTGTAGGTATTGCGGGACAAATTATAGATACAAAGCGGATTGCAAAACATATTATAAGCGATATTGATAGATTTGACTTACAATATTTACGCTATGAATTACAGCTTTCGGATGAGAATGAACCTATATATAAGCCGTTAGAAGATGTAGTTATGATAAAATCTCTTTTTGATTATCTTCTTGAGAGTATCTCACAAGAGCAGATGTTTGAACTCAGTTTTCAAAATGTGTTACTTCAAAAGTTTAGTTTTGGAAAATACAATGGAAAATATATAGAGGAGATCGTGCATAGCGATCCTCAATATCTGCATTGGATGTTGTCACTAGAGAATTTAGATGCAGATTTACGATATTCGATCGAGTATTATTTACAAGGATAGTTTATGAGAGTAGCCGTTGAGTGTTCATCTCCGTTATTACAAAAGTCTTTAGAACTTTTTTTGGGAAAATATTTAGACTCAAGCAAAAAAAGTGACATTATTATAAGGGATACAAAGTGTTTAAACGATCCCAAATGTTTTTATATAGCAAATGATGAAGAAGCAGATCTCATAAAGCCTTTCTCAAAGTCGCAGCTGATTTTGGCATTGGAAAAAAGATATGAAGCAATGAGCCCAAAAGAGCAACAATCTAAGCAAAAAGAAGAATTTTTTGAAGATGATGGTTTGGATTTTTCAATTTTGGAAAAACGAATTGAATCTTTGACAAATGAATATAAAGAAAATATTTTAAGAGCAGTAAAAGCATTTTATGAAAAGTAACAAATTAACAAAAAAAATTGTAGCGGGAAAATATAAANAAATATTTAGACTCAAGCAAAAAAAGTGACATTATTATAAGGGATACAAAGTGTTTAAACGATCCCAAATGTTTTTATATAGCAAATGATGAAGAAGCAGATCTCATAAAGCCTTTCTCAAAGTCGCAGCTGATTTTGGCATTGGAAAAAAGATATGAAGCAATGAGCCCAAAAGAGCAACAATCTAAGCAAAAAGAAGAATTTTTTGAAGATGATGGTTTGGATTTTTCAATTTTGGAAAAACGAATTGAATCTTTGACAAATGAATATAAAGAAAATATTTTAAGAGCAGTAAAAGCATTTTATGAAAAGTAACAAATTAACAAAAAAAATTGTAGCGGGAAAATATAAAGGAAAAATATTAGAGCTTCCTTCAAAAACAACAACAAGAAGTTCAAAAGCGATAGTGTTAGAATCATTTTTTAATACTCTGCAGTTTGACGTAATAGACTCGAATTTTGTTGAGGTATTTAGCGGCAGCGGTTCAATAGGACTAGAAGCACTCAGCCGTGGAGCGAAAAAAATTTATTTCATGGAAAAAGACAGAGATGCTTTGAGAGTTTTGAAAAAGAACATAGCACAAACAGATCCGAGCAGCTGTGAAGTTTTCGGCGGAGACAGTTTTGTAAATATCAATGCAGTTGTTTCCTCTTTAAAACGCCTAAACGAAGATGCTTATATCTATATAGATCCACCTTTTAGTTACAGAGAGGGGATGGAAGATATTTATGATAATACTATGCAGCTTATTGAAAATCTTCCAAAAGAAGTTGTAAGAATGATCATAATTGAACATATGAGTGCTCTAAAAATACCGGAACAAATCGGTATATATACAACAAAAAAAACAAAAAAGTTTGGGAAAACCAGCTTAACTTACCTAATATCTGACGAATTGGAATAAACTTTGCTTCATTCTTCTTAACAACTTAGGGGAATGAATGAAAATACTACTAACATTTATACTTTTTTTATCATCACTATATGCTACTAAAATCACTGATGTTTCAAACATCGTCGGAGTAAGGGAAAACCAGATTATCGGCTATTCTCTTGTAGTCGGTTTGAAAAAAACAGGTGACGGTACTACTTCAAAATTCACCCTTCAATCTATCGCTAACATGCTAAAGGCGATGAATATCGATATGAATCCAGTAGATATTAAATCTAAAAACGTTGCCGCAGTTGTAGTTACTGCAAAACTCAAACCTTTTGCAAGACAAGGGGATAAATTTGATGTTACGGTTTCTTCGATTGGTGATGCAAAAAGTTTAGAAGGCGGTACACTTCTTATGACACCTTTAAAAGGGGTAGACGGTAAGATCTATGCTTTAGCACAAGGACCGCTGAGTATTGGTGGTATGAATCAAAGAGGTGCAGGTTCTGAATCTCATCCAACTACAGGACTTGTATTTAACGGCGGTTTGGTTGAGCGTGAAATTAATATTGACCTTTTTCACCAGGAATATGCGACACTATCATTAAAAGAAGCCGGATTTTCAAACGCAGTATCGGTTCAAAATGCGATCAATCAGCATTTTAATACACAAGTTGCTGTCGCAATCGATTCGAGAAGTGTAAAATTAAAACGTCCTCAAAACCGTTCAATGATTGAATTTCTTGCAGAGGTTCAAAATGTAGATATGGCATATAAACCTCAAGACAAAATTGTAATCAACGAGAGAACTGGTACGATTGTAGCTGGTGTTGACATAGAGTTAAAGCCTATTATGCTGACACACGGGGATATTACTATTAAAATTGTTGAAGAGAATGATATTACTGCACCTGAAGGCTCTATGACTGTAGATAAAAATATGGTTATAGGGATGAATGATAACCAGCTTTATACGAAAAAAGGTACGACGACGGTTGCCAATTTAGTACGTTCACTGCAAAAATTGGGTGCTACACCTAAAGATATCATAGCTATTTTAGAAGCAATGAAAAGTGTCGGCAGTATTTCAGCTGAGCTGGAGGTGATCTAATGAGTTACGGATTGAATGCGTTACAGGCTCAGGCACAGTTAGTTACTCAAAACAAAGATATCCCTCAGATCAATACGAAAGTAGAAGACAAAGCATTAAGAGAGCAAACAGATGCATTTGAAGCGATTATGGTAAAAATGCTTATGGATAATGCTATGAAAGATGAAAACAATATCTTCTCTTCACAAAATGATCCGGGTGATAAGATCTATAAATCTATGTATAGAGAAGAGCTTTCAAAGGCAAGTGCAGGAAGCTTTGGTTTTTCTCAGATGCTCTATGATTATTTATCGCAAAAAAAATAATATAAATAGTTTAGAAAATTATAATTCTGCCGATATAGCTGTTAAGAAAATGTTTAGATGACAAAGGAAAAATTATGATTTCAAGAGTAAACAGCTCTGTTGCGCAGAATATTTATGCTAAAAACGCATCAGAAAACAAAGTAAAGGAAAATGTTGGTACTGAAAATGCTAAAGATAGCAGTAAGGTAGAACAACTCAAAGAGTCTATAAACTCTGGCGAGTACAAAGTAGATTTATCATCGTTATCTAAAAAAATGGCGGATGAACTACTTTAAAAAATAGTGAATCAAATCAGGGGATGAAGATATGTTAACTCATCATTTAAAAAGTGCTTTAGAAGATTTAAAAGATCTTATACAAATTACTAAATCAGATATTGAAGATATTAAAGCAGCACAACATGATCCCCAATTTGAAAGACTTTCTATTAAAGATGAAAAATTAAAAAGTTTTGAGTCTAAAAAAGCGATGATTGATTATGAAATTTCATCGCTTATGACACAAAATCCAAGTGTCGATCTTCCTCAACTACTTAATGATGAACAGCATGCGTTATTAGATCAATTAAAAGAACAATTATCTGAACTTAGAGAAGTAAATAAAGAGTATGCAAAGTTAGTTGTTATTGTAAGCAATTTATATAATGATTTTCTAGAAAAACTAGTACCGACTGAGATGCAGGGCTATAATAAAGTTGCATCAAAAGATTCTTCAATCTTGGAAGTGAGAGTATAAGATGGCTAATTTATTTAATACATTAGGTATAGGTTACTCGGGACTTTCAGCAGCACAAGTAGCTATCAATACGACAGGTCATAATATTGCTAACGCCGAAACGGAAGGCTATACACGTCAAAGAGTTATAAACGAAGCTGCTATACCTCTTTCTACAACATCTGGACAAATTGGAAACGGCGTACGTGTTTTAGATATAAAACGTGTATTTGATAATTTTGTATTTGATAGATATGCATCAGTTTCAGCTGATAAAGAGTACAGTGATTTTGAGATGAAAACGCTTGAAGAATTATCAAGTTATTTTCCTGAAATTGACGGTGTAGGTATAAAAGCCGATCTTGCAGCATACTACGATATGTGGCAGACATTTGCAGATAATCCGGATAACGATGCTATTAAAATAGCTTTGGCAAAACAAACGGAATCGTTAACAAACCACATAAAAGACACGCAAGACCAAATAATTGCTTTACAACAAGAAGTGAATAGTCAGCTTGAACTCAATATCAATCAAGTGAATGAAATTGCAGCACAAATTGCTGAACTTAATTTAAGTATTGATACTGCAGAATCTGCAGGTACATTTGAGGCAAGTGATCTAAGAGACAAAAGAAATGTACTTGAAAGAAGTTTAGCAAGACTTATCGGTGCAGATGTAAATCAAGGGCAGCTTGAAGCTAATATACAAATTGATAGTAATTCAAATACGAAAACAGGAAGTTATACTATTTCTGTAAATGGTTTTAATATTGTAGATGGAAGCACTTATCACCCTCTTCGTATAGATAAAACAAAAAGTGAATATGGTTTTTTTGAAGTCTCATATGAGCGTCAAGATGGAACACTGATCCCTTTAGAAGAAGAATTAAACGGTGGTAAAATAGGGGCTATTTTCGATCTGCGCGGTAGAGCTTTAGATGATACGACAGGAATGCCTACAGACGGTATTATACAAACGGTTGTAGCACAGTTTGATGCTTTTGCAAAAGGCTTGATTGAAAGCACTAATAATTTATATGCTCAAAGTAATACAACATCAATGCAGTCGAATATTGTGCCTCTTAACGTTGGTGATGCACTACTAAGTTCAAATTTGAATATTCACGAAGGTGCTTTTGATGTTATTATATATGACGTTGACGGTAACGAAGTAGCAAGAAGAACAATAAATATCGATGCCGGTACAACAATGTCCGGTGTAGCAGGTTCAAACTCTATACAAGCTCAGATTACAGAAAATAAAGATGATAACGGAGATCTAAACGGAAATAACGATGTAGATGATTTTATGCAGTTTAATTTTCAGCCTTCAGCAACGGGTGAGCTTCGTTTAGAATTAAATATAGATGCAGCATCTAAAGCGCAAGGGTATACTTTTTCAATTGCCGATAATTTAAAAACTAATGAATTCTCATCAGGTTCAAATTTTGCAGGTGCTATCGGTCTTCATAGATTTTTAGATGGAAAAAATGCACGTGATATCAAAATCAATGCAGATCTGGCAAATAATCCTACGACAATCAGAGCTGGATATTCTACATCAAGCGGTGACAATAGAGTTGCTTTAGATATGGTACAACAGCAATTTGAAAAGTATGATTTTGCTGTAGGTCGAGATAACTACAACAGTTCAATTTACGGAATGTTTGATGTAAGTGCTACATATGTAGGGATTACAACAAATAGTGCAATCAGCCGTAATGAAACAATCAGTACTCAATTTAATGCGACGGAACTGGAATATAACTCTATTACGAAAGTAAGTATAGATGAAGAGATGACAAATCTTATAAAATACCAAACTTCTTACGGTGCAGCTGCAAAAGTGATAACAACTGTTGATCAAATGATGCAAACACTACTTGGAATTAAGCAGTAGTGTAGATGCCGGTTTTCAGTAGCCTCATTCTCTTTATTTTATTCTTTTTCTCTTTTTTTGGTTCGTTTTTTTACACTGTAAGCCCATATGAACTGAATCCACAAGCTATCTTGGAAGCTCCTTCTTTGATGCATGTATTGGGTACGGATAGATTAGGGCGTGATATTCTAGCTCGATTGATTGAAGGTGGAAAAGTCTCTTTAATTATAGGAGTAGGCAGTGCTTTAATCGCATCTTTCATTGGTCTTATATTAGGTTCACTAGCAGGATATTTTAGAGGTACAGTTGATAAAACATTTGTACTGGTAGTTGACCTGTTTCTTACATTTCCTACATTCTTCTTACTTTTAGCATTGGTAAGTTATATGAATGCTTCTATTTTTGTCTTAATTGTCATTATTTCTATTACGGGCTGGATGACAACAGCAAGGCTAATACGTGCCGAGAGTTTCAAGATAGGATTTCAAGGCTATATCAAAATACTAAACATTGCAAATGTCTCAAAATTAAAAATTCTTCTAAAATATTATGCACCGATTTTAGCCCCTATCTATTTTGTGAGTTTTACATTTGGAGTAGGGGGAGCCATTCTTGCAGAATCGGGTCTTAGTTTCTTAGGACTTGGTATTGTTGCACCTCAAATGAGCTGGGGGACAATTTTAAGCGGTGGAAAAGATGTTGTAGAGATTGCATGGTGGGTAAGCTTTTTTCCGGGTCTTTTTATATTTTTAGTGACATTCTCACTTATTAACATCTCGAATTATCTACAACAAATAACCAATCAGAAAGATATTCAAACTACTTAAAGGAAGAATAATGAAAGAGAAGCAGATAGGATACTATTTTATAGTACTTGCTAGTGTTGTTGTTGTTTTGGCAGGGATTAAAAATGCTTCTTCAATCATTGTTCCTTTTTTACTTTCTGTTTTTATTGCAATTATATTGGCACCGACATTCACATACTTAAAATCAAAAAAAATACCTTCATCACTTGCTCTAATTGCAGTACTTGGAGTTTTTTTACTCGTTGTATTATTTGTCGTGAAGCTTATCTCTACATCTGTATACCAATTCAGTGTAAATGTAGATGACTACACAGAAAAACTAGTGATATATTATGAATATATCGCAAGTTTTTTACAATCTTTCGGCTACAGCATATCTATAGAATCTCTTTCAGAAATGCTCAATGCTAAGCAGATCATGAAATTTGTCTCTTCGATGGTTCAAGGTGTGGGTTCACTTTTTACAAACGGCTTTGTAATCATTTTGACAGTGGCTTTTATGTTGTTGGAGTCAGAAACTTTTATAAGAAAAGTACAAGTGAGTTCTCAAGACTCGTTAGAGCATATAGAGGAGATTTTTCATAAGATTAAACACTATATGGTTATTAAGTCTTTGATCTCTTTTGCAACCGCTTTTGTAATTTATATTGCCTTACAGCTTATAGGGACAGACTATCCTTTCCTTTGGGCTGTTCTTGCATTTTTACTTAATTTTATTCCAAACATTGGTTCAATCTTAGCGGCAGTACCTGCAGTGCTAATCTCACTTGTACAATTAGGCTTTATGAGTGCTTCTATCGTTGCAGGTGTATATGTACTAGTAAATATTGTCATAGGATCTATAGTTGAGCCAAAAGTGATGGGTAAAGGTCTGGGTGTTTCCACTTTAGTTGTTTTTCTGTCTTTAATTTTTTGGGGATGGTTACTTGGAATAGTTGGAATGTTTCTTTCAATTCCGCTTACAATTATGGCTAAGATTATTTTTAATGCCAACGAGAAGACAAAGTGGCTGGCTTTAATGCTTGGAGATGGGGATAATTTACAAAAGAAAGATCCTTTAATTATAAAACAATAGTAGAATATGTATAATACGTTTAAAATACGTATTATATATTTAGGAAACAACTAAATGATTTTAATGATAGATAACTATGACAGTTTTACATACAATATAGTTCAGTATTGTCGTGAGCTTGGAGCTGATCTAAAAATTATCCGTAATGACGAGATGAGTATTGAAGAGATCGAAGCGCTAAACCCTGAAAAAATTATTATCTCTCCCGGTCCGGCTTCACCTGATGAAGCAGGTGTGACCTTAGCGGTAATAGAACACTTTAAAGATAAACTTCCAATACTTGGAATTTGTTTGGGGCATCAAAGTATTGCTCAGGTCTTTGGTGGAGATGTAGTACGTGCAAAAAATATGATGCACGGTAAAACTTCAACGATGAAACAGCATATTTCTTGTGAAATTTTTAAAGATTTACCAGAAGAGTTTATTGCAACAAGATACCATTCTTTGATTGTAGATAAAAATACCTTGCCAGAAGTGATTGAACCTACAGCATATTCTACAGACGATAATGAGATTATGGCTCTAAAAATAAAAGATAAAGATATATACGGGGTGCAGTTTCACCCTGAATCTATAATGAGTCAGTACGGACATGAAATCATAGGAAACTTCTTAAAACTATGATGCCAAAACTCATCTTATTCTTAATATTGGGAATAGATGTAACTATACTCTTTTTTCAGATAGACAATTTGTCTATCTCTTCGGCAGAAGCCTATGTACTTTATGAAGAACAAAGTTTTTTAAGTACATTTTTCAACTTTTTGATCTCGAAATTCGGCAGTAATGATTACACACTTCGTTTACCTATAATTTTTATCCATCTTATAAGCAGTTTGCTTTTTTATAGTATCTCTGGCAAATACCTGCAACGAACACGGGATAGACTTTGGTTACTTCTTTTATATGTGATGTTGCCGGGAATACTGAGTGCTGCATTAGTATTGAGTCACGCTTTTTTAGTATTATTCGGTTTACTGTTGTTTATCTATCTGGATCAAAGAGTATCTAGCAGGTATACAAATGTTTTATTACTTATCTATGCTTTTATGGATGGTGGTTTTGCATATCTACTTTTAGGTGTTCTCATCTATAATATATTTGCTAAAGATTACAAAAATATAGTTTATAATTTAATTTTATTGGCCATATCAGCTTATTTGTATCGATTACAAATATACGGAGTTCCAAGTGGGCATTTCTTAGACACAATTGCAGTCTACAGTGCTATTTTCTCTCCTATTGTCTTTGTATATTTAGTATATGCCTTGTATAGAAAATATTTGGCAGATAAAATAGACAAGGTATGGTACATTGCAACTACTGCACTTATTTTTTCTTTACTTCTTTCATTTAGACAAAGACTAGATATAGAATACTTTGCACCTTACTTGATGATAGCACTTCCTCTTGCCGCACAAACATTTATACACTCATATAGAGTAAGACTCAAAATGTTTAGAAAAAGATATAAAACCATTTTTGTATTATCTTTTTTATTCCTATTTTTACACACATTACTAGTACTATTTAATAAAAATCTTTATGGTGTTTTGGATAATCCAAAACAACACTTTGCATACAATATGTATATTGCAAAAGATTTAGCCAAAGAATTACACAAACGTAACATTCAATGTGTTAAAACAGATTACAAAATGCAACAGCGCTTAAAGTTTTACGGTATTGAAAAATGTAGGGAATATTCTCTCAAAGAGCTTCCAATAGATAAGAATAAGCCCAATAGTGTAACAATAAGTTACAGTGGTCATACTGTGTATAGGGCATATGTTACAAAAATTCACAAAAAATAAGCTAATTTTATAATTAACCTTACTCTGGAATATAATTGTTAGGAACTTTATGATACAATCATCCCCAAATATCAAAATAGGGAGTTTCTATGGCTCAAAAAGCGATACGAGAATATGACGCGAAGTCGATTTTAGCAAAACATTGGAACAAGTACTTTCCAGACTTTACTTATGCATATGAAACAATCATGGTTCAAAACGGTGCTGAACTAAAAGATGCTGCAAAAGAAAAAGCTTGGTTAAATGAAAAACCACTAGTTGCAAAACCAGATATGTTATTTGGTAAACGTGGTAAAAACGGTTTAGTTTTATTTAAAGACCAAAAACCAGGTGATGTATCTTTAGCAAAAGCTGCATCTTGGATTGATGAAAAATCAGGTGACAAACAATCTGTATACTTTTCATTTGACGGTGACACTCCAACAGGTGATCCAAAAGTAGATATGTTAACTCACTTTGTTGTTGAGCCGTTTACTCCGCATGACCAATCTGAAGAGTACTATATCTCTGCTACATGTGTTGGTGACAACGATGTTCTATATATGTCAGCTGAAGGTGGTATGGAAGTTGAAGAAGGTTGGGATGAAAAAGTTACTGAAGTAGCATTCCCTATTACTGCTACAGAAGAAGAAATAGCTGAAAAAATTGCTGCAAATGTACCTGCAGATGTAAAAGCTGAAGATAAAGAGAACTTTGCAAAATTTGCAATTGGTTTCTTCAGAGCTTACCGTGAATTAAACTTTGCATACCTTGAAATTAACCCATTCGTAATGCAAGGAAACAAAATTGAGCTTTTAGATATGGTTGCTAAGCTTGACGATACTGCAGGTTTCTTAATGAGAGATGCTTGGGGTGATGTTGAATATCCAACTGCATTCGGTATGGAAGAAAAATCTCCTGAAGTATTAGCTGTTGAAGAAGCTGATGCGAAAACTGGTGCATCTTTAAAACTAACTTTATTAAAACCAGATGCTAGAATCTGGACTATGGTTGCTGGTGGTGGTGCTTCAGTTGTTTACGCTGATACTATTGCTGATATGGCAGGTATCGATGACCTTGCTAACTATGGTGAATATTCTGGTGGTCCAACTACTGGTGAAACAAAATTCTATGCTGAAACTTTACTAGATCTTATGACTAGAGCTAAAGATGCTCAAGGTAGAGATAAAGTATTAATCATCGGTGGTGCTATTGCAAACTTCACAGATGTTGCAAAAACATTTACAGGTATCATCCAAGCATTTGAAAACTATGCAGACAAAATGAAAGAAGTTGGTATTAAAATCTACGTTAGACGTGGTGGACCAAACTACGAAAAAGGTCTAAAAGACATTAAAGAAGCTGCAGACAGACTTGGTTTATGGATCGATGTATACGGACCAGAAACTCACGTAACTGACATTGTTAGAATGGCAGTAGAGGCATAAGGAGAAGAAATGGCACAATTATTTACTAAAGATACACAAGCAATTTTTTGGAATAACAACTCAACTGCTATCCAAAGAATGTTAGACTATGATTACACTATCAAAAGAGAAAAACCATCAGTAGCTGCTATCGTAGCACCAACTGCTTCTGGTAAATTTGAGAAGTTCTTCTGGGGTGCTGACGAAGTTATGATCCCAACTTACAAAACTACTGCAGAAGCAAAAGCTGCTCAGCCACAAGCTGATGTACTTTTAAACTTCGCATCATTCAGAACTGCTTATGATGTAACTATGGAAGCTTTAGAAATCGGTGGTTTCAAATCTATCATGATTACTGCTGAAGGTATCCCTGAAAGATTAGCAAGAAAAATGAACCAAACTGCTCGTGATGCTGGTGTTATCGTTATCGGACCTGCAACAGTTGGTGGTATCTCTCCAGGTGCATTCAAAATTGCTAACGTTGGTGGTACAATTGAAAATATCGTAAACTCTAAACTTCACCGTGCAGGTTCTTGTGGTCTTGTAACTCGTTCTGGTGGTTTATTCAACGAACTTTCAAACATTATTGCGATTAATGCTGATGGTATTGCAGAAGGTGTTGCGATCGGTGGTGACCGTTTCGTAGGTTCTGTTTTCATCGATAACCTTCTTCGTATGCAAGATAATCCAGAAGTTAAATATATGATTCTTCTTGGTGAAGTTGGTGGTACTGAAGAGTACAAAGTAATCGAAGCTGTTAAATCAGGAAAAATTACTAAACCAATCATCGCATGGTGTATCGGTACAATTGCTAAATATTATGATTCAGGTGTTCAATTCGGTCACGCTGGTGCATCTGCAAATGCTGCTGCTGAAACTGCTGAAGCTAAAAATAAAGCAATGGCTGAAGCTGGTATCTATGTACCTGCAACTTTCAATGATTTACCGGCAAAAATTGCTGAAGTTTACGGTAAATTAAAAGCTGAGGGTGTAATTAAAGATATCGCTGAGCCGGAAATGAATGTTGTACCAAAAGTTAGACGTTCAAAACAATTCATCTGTACAATTTCTGATGATAGAGGTGAAGAAGCTACTTACGCAGGATTCCCAATCTCTTCAGTTGCTTTACCAAGTACTGGTAAAGGTATCGGTGATGTTATTTCACTTCTTTGGTTCAAAAAACAATATCCAAAATGGGCTACAGATTTCATCGAAACTGTAATCAAAACTGTTGCTGACCACGGTCCGGCAGTATCTGGTGCTCACAATGCGAAAGTAACTGCACGTGCTGGTAAATCAGTTGTTGAATCACTTGTAACTGGTCTTTTAACAATCGGTCCAAGATTCGGTGGTGCAATTGACGGTGCTGCAGAGCATTTCAAATATGCAGACGATAACGGTTTAACTCCGGCTGAATTCCTAAACCATATGAAAAAATTAGGTATTCCGATCCCAGGTATCGGTCACCGTATTAAATCTCTTAAAAACCCAGACCTTCGTGTTAAAGGTTTAATGGATTATGCAGCGGAAAATTTCCCTAAAACTCCATTACTTGACTATGCTAGAACTGTTGAAGCTCTAACTACAAGTAAAAAAGAGAACTTAATTCTTAACGTTGACGGTACTATCGGTATCTTAATGGTAGATATGTGGAGAGCATTAGGTTACCCTGAAGAAGAGATCAATGAATTTATCGCTTCTGGTACACTAAACGCATTCTTCATCGCTGGACGTACAATCGGTTTCATCGGTCACGTACTTGATGAAAAACGTCTTGCAATGCCAATGTATCGCCATCCAATGGACGATATCCTTTACGACGTACAAAAAGCAGAAGAGATTTAATCTCTTCGCTTTACTTCTTTCTTTTTTTCTTCAAATTTTAATTTTCTTCCAAATTCCAAATTTTTACGATATACTAGAAGCATGAAAAAAGCTTTTACTATGTTAGAATTAATTTTTGTAATCATTGTTATGGGTATTTTAGCAGCTGTTATATTACCAAGAATGGAACGTGATCCTGTACGTGAAGCTGCAATACAATTAGTTTCGCATTTACGTTACACGCAACATTTAGCTTTAGTTGATGACAAGTATGATGCAAGTAATAATCAATGGTATAAAGGTAGATGGCAGTTAAGCTTTATAAACTCTGCCAATACAAACAATCAAGAAAGTTATACAATATTTTCTGATAGTGACAATAATGGAAATGCAAATTTAGAAAATGAAATTGCAACAAATCCTCAAGATAAATCAAAAAAATTAACAGGTGGGGATAGTGCAATCAACTATAATGATCCTGAAGCAACAACAAGTGTGAACTTAGGAAGAAATTATGGTATTGCAAATATTGCGTTAACTGCTTCTTGTAAAGATAACGGAAGTGAAAGAATAGCATTTGATCATCTTGGTAGACCTCTCAAAGGTGATTTGTCTACTTATAACTCTCCATATCCGGCAGGAAAACTTATGACAGCTGATTGTAATATTACCTTAACAGGAAATACTGGAAGTGTAATAATAACTATTGCTCATGAAACAGGTTATCCATATATAGCAAATTAGAAAAAACGAAAACTTTTCGGAAACCTTTTAGATTTTAATGAATCTTTAAGGAATAATCCCCTATAATTCCCGTCCACAAACGATGAGAGGCCAACGAAAGAGGGTCAGAATCTTC